>CAJQQJ010000365.1 GCA_905480445.1 uncultured Alphaproteobacteria bacterium
AATGAAAATCACTAGTCCGTTTAACGCGCTACTTGGTGCTCTTTTGTTTCTTCTGCTCACAAGTTGTTTAACTTCGGCTCAGACTGGAAGTGCGCAGCCTGCAGGTACAAATTCCGGGACCCCAGTTCAGGCATCTTATGAATCATCGCACCCGATAAGCAAAATCAAACCCGAACTTCGGGAAAAGTTCCTGAGGCTTCATTCAGAATTGAATAGCTTGAAGGCAGAGGTGGATGAAACCAATACTTACATCAATCAAAAATCAGATGACATCGTCCAAGCAATAAACATTAACATCAGCGCATTGACAATACTTATTGCAACTTTAACCTTAGTTTTCATCGCGGTCCCAGTGTTCCTTATCTGGCAGGTGCCTAAACATGTCAAAAATGTGATGGGGAAACATCTCACAACAATGGAAACTGACCTTTTGAAAAGTGTAGATTCCAAAATGATAAATTTGGAGAATTCCTACGCTAAAGACATAAGCAATCGCATGTATTCGGCCCTGGGAGAAGCACAAAGGCTAGTATTTATGAAAGATGAAATTTTTCTAGACTATGAACAAATATTGTTTGGGTTACGCAGAAAAGAAATAAATATGGCGCTCAGTGGATTAAAGGAAATTGTAACAGAATTGCTATCTAATCGAGCGGAAAGAAGATCAGTAGCATTGGATCGAATGGAAAATGAGTTGCAAAGCATTCGATACTGGTCAGAAATCCAGCCCCGTATGTTGGAGTTTGTTGAAGAAGTTGAAAAATTTGGGCATTTTCACAACACAAATAGAAATAGGTTGAACCTGCTTATACTCAAATGGAAAGATGAAACAGAAAAAGCCGGAGAAAACAATTCGAGTTAATCACTGGTTTTTTGTCCTTAGCTAGAACAATCGACGACGTTAATGGCCTTGTACACACACTAATTCCGCAACGGCTTCCCTGTCTCCAACATATGCTGTACCCTTGCCAACGTTGCATCCGTCGCAGCTAGATCCATGAACGCCTGGCGTTCGAGCATAATCAAGTCATCCTCGCTCAGCATATCGGTGATGTCGTTGTCACCACCGGACAGGACCCAGGCCAAGCGTTCTGACACCACCAAGTCATGGGGTGTTGCCAAGCCCTTGGCGGCGAATTCTTTGGTGGTGTTGTCGAGCAAAGCCTTCACACCGATGCCTGGCAAGCGGATTTCTGTTTTCTTTTCAGGGGCTTGATAGCCTTCAACCAATGCCAACGCGCGTTTTTTGCCATCGAACAGCAGGCGGCCTTTGTTCATGGTGATGCCGTCTTTGTGGCTGACGAACAACAGGTCTTGGGCTTCGCGTGTGACCGGGGTCAGGTTTGCATTTTTGCGTAAGCCCAACCCCGCACTAAACTAATTCCGCAACGGTTTCCCCGTCTCCAACATATGCTGCACCCGTGCCAAGGTCGCCTCCGTCGCTGCAAGATCCATAAACGCCTGGCGCTCCAGCATGATCAAATCATCCTCGCTCAGCATATCGGTGATGTCGTTGTCACCGCCGCTCAACACCCAGGCCAAACGTTCTGACACCACCAAATCATGTGGTGTGGCCAGGCCCTTGGCGGCGAATTCTTTGGTGGTGTTGTCGAGCAGAGCCTTGACGCCGATGCCTGGCAAGCGGATTTCTGCTTGTTTTTCAGGGGCTTGATAACCGTCGACTAGAGCCAGCGCGCGTTTTTTGGCATCGAACAACAGGCGGTCTTTGTTCATGGTGATGCCGTCTTTGTGGCTGACGAACAGCAGGTCTTGAGCTTCGCGTGCCGAGGTGGAAACCTTGGCCGTACCGATGGTCTGGAAAGTCTGGACCACGGGTGGCACCGGGCCACCGGGGCGGCGTTTGTTGTTGATCCAGCGCAGCAACAGCTCCTTACACCCACCCCAACCAGGGATAAAGCCAACGCCGACCTCAACCAGGCCGATATAGGATTCAGAGTGTGCCTGAATTGACGTGCAATGGAGCAGCACTTCACAGCCACCACCCAGCGCCATGCCGGATGGTGCACCAACGGTTGGGAAGTTCGCGAACTTGAGCGCGGCGTAGGTTTCCTGGCCCGTGCGAACCGTGGCCTCAACCGTGTCGAGGTCCTTGTCCGCCAGCGCGCCGACCGCTTGTGCCAGATTAACACCGGCGGAGAAATTGCCGCCTTCGTTATAAATCACCAGTGCTTTATGCTCGCTGCTGCCCTCGATATGCGCGCGCACGTCGTTGATCATGCCCATGATGTCGGCATCGATGGCGTTCATCTTGGTGTGGAATTCCAGACAGAGCGCGCCGTCTCCGATATCCCAAACAGAAGCAGATGGGTTGGTCATCAATGGCTTGGCATCGCGCTTGATATCCGCGAGCAGGAGAACGCCCTCGCCGCGTGTGACTTCGTGATAGGCACCGTCATAGCCAAAGTAGAACAGCTTGCTGCCTTCATCCTTGTAGAATGTGCCGTCGCCAACCATGGTCAGCAGAGTTGGTACTTCTTTGCCGTCGGCCTTGAGTTTGTCAGCGAACCAAGCGGCACCCAGCTCGTCGATCATCTCGAACGGGCCTTGCTTCCAGGCGTAGCCCAGGCGCATGGCTTCATCGATGGCGACGATGTCACCGGCGATCTCTTCCGCTACTTGCACGGCGTAGAGCAGACCGCGGGAAAGAATGTACCAGGCATAGTCAGAGCCCTTGTCGCCGGTCTCAACCAAGGCCTTCAGCGACTTGGTTTTTAGCGATGCTAGATCAGGCTTGATCGTAGCGCGGTACTCGTGGGTTTTCAGATCGCGTGTTTCCATGACACGCTTTCCACCGGCTTTGTTCATGCGGTAGAAACCGCCTTTGCCCTTGCGACCGGTGTAGCCATCGGCGATCATTTTATCGATATAGGGTGAGGGTTTGTGGACCTCTAGGAAGGGGTCACCCTGGCCAACGTTGTCCGCCAGTGACTGACCGACCAAAGGCATCAAATCGATGCCAACAAGATCGAAAAGGCCGAAAGTGGCGGTCTTTGGGATGCCAAAAGGACGGCCGGAAACGGCGTCGGCTTCCTCGACAGTCAGGTCCAATTCAAAGGCACCATTGTAAGCACCCAGCATCCACATGTTACCGATGCGGTTGGCGATAAAGCCTGGCGTGTCGTTACAATCAACAACACCTTTGCCCAGTGTCACATCACAGAAGAGGCGCAGCGTTTCAACGACGTTCTTGTCTGTTTCTGTGCCTTCAACTAGCTCCAACAAGCGCATGTAGCGTGGTGGATTGAAGAAGTGCGTGACAGCAAAACGCGCCTTACGTGCCGCAGACATGTCTTCTGTTAGAATTGAAAGCGGGATGGTCGAGGTGTTCGACGTGATGATCGCGTCGGCCTTACAGACCTTATCCAGCTTGCCATAGAGATCGCGCTTGATGGCTGGGTTCTCGATGATAACCTCAACCACCCAATCAACGTCGGCAAGCATGTCCAGGTGATCTTCGGTGTTGCCAGTGGTGATCAGCTTGGCGTTGGATTTGTGCATGAAAGGCGCAGGCTTGGTTTTGAGCATGCGTGCAACCGCACCCTCCGCCAAAGCATTGCGGTTCTTGCCCTCTTTTGGCACGATGTCCAAGAGAACCACTGGGATGCCAGCGTTTGCGACCTGACCAGCAATACCACTGCCCATCACGCCTGAGCCTATGACGGCTACCTTCTTGATTTCACTCATGATTTTCTACACAGCCTCAAGAACGGTTGCGATACCCTGGCCACCGCCAATGCACTGTGTGGAGACAGCGAACTGAGCACCTTCACGCTTAAGCAAGGACGCAGCCTTCCCTGTGATACGAGCACCAGTAGCACCCAGCGGATGACCAATCGCCATGCCGCCGCCGTCGAGATTTACTTTGTTCACATCGATCTTGAGGTCACGTATAGAGGCGATCGCCTGGCTGGCGAAGGCTTCGTTGATCTCGAACAGATCGATGTCATCAATGGTCAGGCCAGCACGGGCCAGCGCTTTCTTCGTTGCGCCAATAGGGCCGAGGCCCATTACGTCTGGCGCACAACCCGAAACAGCGACGGAACGAATACGTGCCAGGATCGGCAAGCCGTTGGCCTTCGCATAATCTTCTGAGCAAACTAGCGTTGCCGCTGCTCCGTCCGTCAGTGGAGAAGAGGTTGCGGCTGTCACTGTACCGTCGGCTTTAAAGACTGGCTTGAGCCCCGCCAGACCCTCTGCGTTTGTACCTGGGCGGATGCAACCGTCCTGATCAACAACACCGTCTTTGGTCTCAATCGCCATGATTTCATCTGCCATCTTGCCACTTTCACGCGCTTGCGCAGCTTTCGCATGACTAAGAACCGCGAGCTCTTCCTGCTCCGCTCTTGAAATCGAATAGTTTTTTGCAACGTTTTCCGCTGTATCACCCATAGAAATGTAAGCATCTGGCTCTACCGCCAGCACATCTGGATCAAGCGATGGGTTGAAACCACCCATTTGCACACGAGACATGGACTCAACACCAGCACAGATAAAGGCATCACCGGCACCCATGGCAATGGCACCAGCAGCAGAATGAACAGACTGCATGGAGGAACCACAGAAACGGTTTATGGTCATGCCACCGACATTACGGCCTAGACCTGAGGCGAAAACCACGAGACGCGCCATGTTAAAGCCCTGCTCGGCTTCAGGGAAAGAGCAACCGAGGATCAAATCCTCGATGTCGTCTTTGTTAATGCCTGATTTATCGAGCACGCCCTTAACTGCTGTCGCTGCCAATTCCATCGGGCGAACAGTTTTGAGGTTGCCCTTGTAGGCGAAATGGAATGGCGTGCGGGCATAGCCAGCGATTACTGCTGAGGTCATGGGTTCTTGTTCCTTAGTCTATATCTATTCGATGTTTAGGTGCGATGTTTGCGTACTATTTAGTCGCCGCGAGGTGTTCGGCAACCAATTCTTTCTTCAAAATCTTGCCAATTGGCGATTTTGGGAGCTCATCATAGAGCTGCATCTGCTTTGGAAGCTCAATTTTGGACAAATGAGAGGTCAAACCTTCGTTCAATTCCTCTAACGTGATCTTTTGTCCAGGCTTGAGCACGACACAGGCTTTTACAGTCTGGCCTCGATATTCATCAGGCACACCAATGACGGCGGCCTCCAAGATCTTGTCATTGAGGTAAATGGCTTCTTCAACATTACGTGGATAAATCTTGTAGCCACCCGCGATAATCATCTCTTTCAGGCGATCAACGATAAAGGTGAAGCCATCTTCGTCCATATAGCCGACGTCGCCGGTATGAAAGATACCACCGCGAAGATCATGGGCATTGGCTTCTGGCTTGTTCCAGTACCCTTGCATAACCTGTGGACCAGAGATGCAGATCTCGCCCTTCTCGCCCAGCGGCATAAAGCTTTCGCCATCTTCGATCGAAACAATGTCAATGCGCGTACCTGGTAATGGCTGACCAATTGAGCCAGATTTCACTTTGCCAAAAGGAGGATTAACGGTCGCCACAGGTGACGTCTCGCTCAGACCGTAGCCTTCAACCAGCTTACAGCTGGCAATCTCTTCAAACTTACGTTTGACCTCTACCGGTAAGGCTGCACCACCAGACACACAGTATTTCAGATGAGACAGATCGTATTTCTCGGTCAGAGGAGAATTGTTGATGGCGTTATAAATGGTCGGCACACCGAGGAAGAGCGTTGCCTTTGAGTTTTGAATTGTCTTCAAACAGTCTTTCAGCTCAAACCGAGGCAGCATGAAAATCTTCGTACCGTTCATGATTGACCAGTTAAGGCAGCCTGTCATGGCAAAGACATGGAAGAACGGTAATACAGCAACAACCGATTGCTGACCGCGTTCCAGATCAGCAAACCAAGCGTTCACCTGAATGCAGTTGGAATAGATGTTGGCGTGAGACAGCGACGCACCTTTTGGAACGCCGGTAGTTCCGCCGGTGTACTGCAGAACGGCAACTTGGTTGTTAATGTCGATTTCAGGTTTAGAGTAGTTGCCGTCGTTGGCGATTAGGTCATCCCAACGTAGGATCTTATCATCAGCTGGCACCTTGGCGAGCTCTTTACCTTTAACCAGACCGAACAAGAAACCTTTCAGTGCAGGAAGTGCAGGCTTGAATGGACAAACAAGAACTTTCTTGATCTGAGTATCGTCCAGCCGCGCATAAACCTTGTCGAACAGCATCTTCAGATCAAGGGTTGCAACGATATCAACCCCAGCGTCTTCAATCAGATGTTTGATTTCATGGTCGGCATACAGGGGGTTCATATTAACGACGGTCGCGCCAGTTTTCAGGATACCGAAATAGAGGAACGGATAATAAGGGCAGTTCGGCAGCAACAGACCTACACGTGTATTGGGACCTATCCCTTGAGCCTGTAAACCTTTGGCGACTTGATCCGATGCCTTGCCGAGGTCATTAAACGACCAAACTTTGCCGAGAAAATCCATAGCATCCTTGTCGCCGAATTCAGCAACCGCGTCATCAACCAGATCGACCAGAGATCCAGGATTGATTTCCATGCCCCAATCCACGCTTTCTGGGTATCCCTCTAACCAAGGGTTTGCTTGATCTGATTTCGCCTTTTTCGCGGCCATTAGACTCTCCTGTTTGCTAGCGCTGTTCAGCATTGCTCATTTGAAAGCAAGATTAGCTTTTATTGTGTGAATCAGCAACTGAACAAAGGCTCGTCACTAGGTATAGGGGCTGGTTTGTTAGTCACGCTCCTTGGTCTCAACACAATCCCGGCTGAGCATAACTCGTGAAAGCGCCGTAAAGTGGTAACTATGATCGCTGAAAATGTCTCACGATTCGCCCTGTGCGACTCTGCCTCAGCCAGAGTTACTGGTGCATAAATGTCACGCTTATTCGCTCAAGTTTTAACTTTACTTGACAGTTTGGGGTGCGACAGTTAATCAGCCTACAGATAACAGTTGGTTTACTAGCTGTTGATTCTATTGAGATTTTTGAGTTAGACGTTAATAAAGTTTATGAATTAAATTATTTCGGACGGCAGTCTTTCGCGGCGTGTGATTTTCGCGCTTTATCAATTTGATAGAAAGTTAGGCCCGTAGAGAGTAACTTACACTACCTTCCGAAATCAGGGCATTTTTAAGGGACTTTGAAGATTATGAATCCGACCAAACTACTTTTGGCCAGTAGTTGCGCATTATTGTTAGTGTCAGGCTGCAATCAATTACACGGTGTTGACGACGGCAGTGCTCCTGCACCAGCTGGTGTTCAAGTCGGCATCAGCGGTGACTCTAGTAACAGTTTCGCAACTCGACGTGCTAATGCACCTGCTGCCCCAGCGGTTCCACGATCAACGGCTGTGGCTTTTAACGGCGCCACAACAAGTGCCGCTGCTCTTTCATCGGTTCCGCCTAACGCCAAGCCTGGCGAATGTTGGGCAAGGGTGAAGATCGTTGGCAAAACACAGACTGTTGCAGAACAGGTGTTGGTGAAACCTGCAGGTCAGGAAGTCAAAATCATTCCAGCTCAATATGGCACAGTGACTGACACTGTTGTTATAAAGGAAGCTGAAGAAAGACTGCACACAGTCCCAGCTACCTATAGAACAATCCAGGAAGAGATCATTGTTCGTCCAGAAGCAAGGAAGGTCATCCCTGTTCCTGCTAAGTACGACACTGTTCAAGAACAGGTTATGATCAGCCCCGCCAAACAAGTTTGGAAAAAGGGTAAAGGTCCAATCAGCCGCGTTGATTTAGCTACAGGCGAAATCATGTGCTTGGTTGAAGTACCAGCCAAATACAAGTCTGTTAAAAAGCGGGTACTCATTCAGCCTGCGACGACCAGAACGGAAGTCATCCCTGCTGTTAAGAAAGTTATTAGCAAACGTGTGATTGACCAGCCCGCTCGTGTTGAGCGTCAGGTCATCCCTGCGGTGACTAAGCAAGTTGAAAAGCGCGTCATCACTAATCCTGCCAAAGAGCATATTGTGAAGATCGAGCCTACATACAACACAGTTACAAGACAGGTCGTTGTTGAGCCTGAGCGTACTGTGTGGAAGTCAATTCTTTGCGAAACGAATACAACGCCTTCGCTTTTGAAGCGTGTTCAAGCGGCATTGTTGGCTAAAGGCTACAACCCTGGTCCAATCGACGGACAGTTCGGTTCAAGAACTCAGGCTGCTGTAGATCGCTATCAGGTTGCTAACGGTCAAAAAGCCGATGGCATCACTATGGATACATTGCGTCAGCTTGGCGTGATCTAAGCTTTAAGTAAATAGCGACTAAAAAGGGGCTCAGAATTTCTGAGCCCCTTTTTGTTTTCTAAATTTACTGGACCAATTCCTTTTCTAGACTCATGCCCCAGATTTAGGAAAATTTCAGGGCCTGTTCGCGGTAGCTATTTCGCAAAGTACTCGCGGTTTCAGTTTGCTTAAACTTAACCTGCTTGGCCGCGGATTTTAATTTCAACACGCCTGTTGATTGAACGACCGGCTTCCGTTGCGTTTGATGCTTTAGGCTGAGAGAAGGCAAAACCAATGATGGACATCCGATTGTAACTCACGCCACGGGAAGACAAGAGTGACGCAACTGATTGTGCACGTCGTTCAGACAGTGATTGATTGAGCGCTTGTCCGCCTGAGCTGTCAGTATGGCCCTCGACAGTAACGATCGACTGCTCATATTTCCTCAGAATGTCTCCAACGGAATAAATAGGTCCATAGAACTGCGGACTGACTGAACTGGAGTTAACAGCGAAAGTGACATCGCTTGGCATAACCAAGTTAATCTGATCGCCGACCCGCTGGACCTCAACATCAGTAGAAGCCAGACTTTGCCTCAGCTCTTTTTCCTGTTGATCCAAATAATGGCCAACTCCTGCGCCAGCGAGAGCACCGACACCGGCCCCGATTAGAGTTGCCTCAGTATCACCACCAACCAGTTGTCCAACACCTGCACCGGCCAAAGCGCCCAATGCGGCACCTGAACCAGTGTTGTTCACTTCACCAGTTTGAGTACAGGCAGCCAGAAACAACAGACTGCTCGCCAATAAAAAGGATTTACGCATTTCGTACCCCATAATTAATCTTGTTGAGTTAATTTTTCTCAATTGCATTTTGAGACCTCAGTATAAGGCCTATTTTCCCATCTGACATTACCGAATTAGCGATGGATTTCCAGTAGGATCAGTTATTTGCAACTTTTAGGGTTGGATATAGCCAATTTGGCATGGTTTCACGCCCCAT
>CAJQQJ010000366.1 GCA_905480445.1 uncultured Alphaproteobacteria bacterium
CTTCTTCACTATTCGACAACGAAGACACTGTCTTGGACCGCGAACGGTAAAAAAGGTAACCGCCGCCCAACAACAACAAGAGGAAAATAAATGGTCCTATCCAGAGAAACAAAGTTTGACCGGAAAACCTGGGCCGGAACAGGATGAACTCCCCGTAGCGATCAACCAGGTAAGACTTGATTTGCGCTTCATCTTGGCCAGCCAACAATTGTTCCCTGACGATAACACGCAGGTCTTTGGCTAAGTCAGCATCAGAATCGTCTATCGATTGGTTTTGACAGACAACACACCGGAGCTCCTGGGAAAGTGTGCGTGCCCTTTGTTCCAAAGCTGGGTCTTCCAACATCTCGTCGGGAGAGATAGCCGTCCCTATCACAGGCAAGACAAGGCCGATGGTGAGACACAAATAGAAAGCTAGCTTTTTCATAAACCTAGCCCCTCCAGCAAAGGCATCAGCTTCTTGGAAAGAATTTGAGGCGTTAGCGGGCCAGCATGACGAAAGATCACTTTCCCTTTGCCATCAACAAGGAAAGTTTCTGGAATACCGTAGACGCCCCAATCAATTCCCGTGCGACCTGGAAGATCATGAAGGGTCAACTGATAAGGGTTGCCATGTTTCTCTAACCAACCTTTTGCATCATCAGCTTTGTTTTTCCAGGCCACACCAATGATGTTGATCCCTCTGTCATTCGCCAACGACTTGAGCACAGGGTGCTCGGCTAGACAAGGAATGCACCAAGAAGCGAAAAAGCTCAGCAATTTAGGGGTACCATCGGCTAGTACGCCCTCATCAACCAGCCCTTGATCATAAAGATCCGGCAGCGAGAACACTGGCGCTTGCTTCCCTATCAACATCGATGGCAAGGCGCCGGGATCACGCTCAGAATTCAGTCCCCAAAACATGGCGGCTAACAAGGCTAAGAAAACAACAATAGGCAAGACGAAGAAAAGTCGACGCATCCTATGCCTCACTAACTTTGGAAGGTGCCGCAACCCGTAATCGACGATCCGATAAGGAAAGCAATCCTCCTAGCACTAACAATAAAGCACCAAACCACAGCCAGGGAATCATCGATCTGAACGCTAACCGTAAGACCACGCCATCTTTTTGCACTTCACCTAAGGTAACGTAAACATCGCCCCACAAAGTCGTTCGGATAGCGGCCTCTGTTGTTGTCTGTTTCCTAACAGGATAGAAACGCTGCTCTGGTTCCATAGTATATTTGTTGCCACCGCTATCTTGAACGGACACGATAGCACGACGTGCTTGATAGTTAGGCCCTTCAGCCGCCTCCATTTTTTCAAGTTGGAAATGGTATCCAGCAAGATCTTGGCTGTCTCCAGACTTCATGAGGCCAATAAATTCTTCGGTCCAGAAGGATGATCCCACCATACCAATGACAGCAACAGCCAATCCAATGTGCGCGAGTGCCATACCGTAGGCAGCTCGAGGCAATCCACCAGCGCGCTTCCAAGCAACAGCCAATGAAGCTTTTGGCAAGCCTAGACGCCCTGCTAGATCAACCAGTGCAGTAGAGATAACCCAGGCAGCCAAGCCGATCCCGAAAACTGGCCATAGCTGCCCCGCGTCTTTCCAAAGAACGATTGCCATCACGAAAGCGGTCATGAGCGCAACAAGCTTGAGGCGACCAGCCAACTTAACAAGGTCACCCCTTTTCCATGGCAGCAATGGCCCAATGCCCATAGCAACAAGCAGTGGCACCATGAGAGGAACAAAAGTTTGACTGTAGAAAGGCGGCCCGATTGAAATTTTTGCACCGTTAATGGCTTCGATAATCAGGGGATAGAGAGTTCCAAGAAATACAGTCGCCATAGCCGTTGCCAACAGCAGATTGTTCAGCAGCAATGCGCCTTCGCGGCTTACAGGTGCGAAGATACCGCCGCCTTTCATGTCAGGTGCACGCCAAGCATAGAGGATCAGAGAACCTCCAATCGCAATCGCCAACAAACCAAGAATGAAAACACCGCGTTCTGGATCGACAGCGAAGGCATGCACAGAAGTCAGCAGACCAGACCTGACAATAAAGGTTCCGATTAGACTGAGGCTGAACGTTAGAATCGCCAACAGTATCGTCCAGCTTCGAAGGGCTTCACGCTTCTCAACAACGATAGCTGAATGCAGTAAAGCTGTTCCTGTAAGCCAAGGCATGAATGACACGTTTTCAACTGGATCCCAGAACCACCAACCGCCCCAGCCAAGCTCATAGTAAGCCCACCAACTGCCGAGCGAGATCCCACCAGTTAAGAAGATCCAAGCGACCAAAGTCCAGGGTCGTACCCAACGCCCCCAAGCTGCGTCTACTTGACCTTCCAGAAGCGCAGCAATAGCGAAAGCAAAGGCCACAGAAAAGCCGACATAGCCCAAGTAGAGCATCGGTGGATGGATCGCCAACCCTATATCTTGCAACAAAGGATTAAGATCACGCCCGTCTAATGGCGCAGGGAATACTCGCAAAAACGGATCAGAAGTACCAACGATGAAAGCTAAAAAACCTAGGCCGATGAGGCCCTGAACGCCAATGACGCGGGCTTGCAACGTGACTGGCAAACCCTGACCAAACCACGACACTGCCGCACCAAACAAAGCGAGAATCAAAACCCATAGCAGAATTGAACCTTCATGATTGCCCCAAACGCCAGCAAACTTGAAGAGCAGCGGTTTGGCTGAATGAGAGTTCTCCGCGACCACCGCGAGTGAGAAATCAGAAACCAAAAAGGCATTTGTCAGGGCAGCGAACGATAGTGCTAAAGCAAAAAACTGCAAATAAGCAGCCCGCCTGCCGATTGTCATGAGAGTTAGGTCACGTTTTGCCGCGCCCCAAAGCGAGAACAAGGACTGAGCGATAGCCAGCCCAAGCGCAAGAACCAAAGCAAAGTGACCAATTTCGTTAATCACTGCTCCATGCCCTCTTTCCAATGGCCCGACTTCTTTAAAGCTTCAGCCACTTCCGGCGGCATATAGTTCTCATCATGCTTTGCTAAAACTTCTGAGGCTGTGAAAACGAGGTTTTGATTCAAAACCCCTTCCGCGACAATGCCTTGTCCTTCGCGGAACAGGTCGGGCAAGATGCCGACGTAGTGAATATCAACACTCTCATTTCCGTCTGTAATTCCAAAACTAACCTTTTCGCCCACCTTAACGACCGAGCCTTCAACAACTAAGCCACCAACCCGAATTCTTTTTCCGGGCTGTACTTTTCCGGCCTTTATTTCGCTGGGACCAAAGAAAAACACAATGTTGTCACGGAAGGCGAGCATCACCAGGGCTGCTGCTGCTGCCAGGCACAGGGCCGACAATAGAATGATGATCAGTCTTCGTTGTTTGCGGCCCATACTAGATTTTCTTTTCTTTGAGCTGTTCGAGGAGCGCCAAACGCTTCTTTAGCGATTTACCCTGAGACAAAGTCCAAATGAGTAGCCCGAACAAAACAAATGCAACAACGAAGTATGAGGGCCAAACGAAGTTGGCATAACCGCCCATTGACCAGAAAGAAGAAGCAAAAACCATGGTGTTATCCCCTTGCCCGCGCAGCGGTCAGGCTTCTGATGCGCGCAGCAGTTAATTCATTTTTCATTCGAACGATTAGAATACAAAGATACAAAAGCTTGAAAGCCAACGCCATCACCAGAAGCGGCCACAACATGTCAGCGTGTATCGAAGGCCCTCCCATTTTAATGACTGATGCTGGTTGATGAAGCGTATTCCACCATTCAACCGAGAACTTGATGATTGGCACGTTTACAAAGCCAACCAAACAAAGAATGGCAGCGGCTCTTCGACCTCTTGCTGGATCGTCAAAAGCCGAAGTCAGCGCCATATGCGCGATATAGATAAAAAACAAGATTAAGACTGAAGTTAACCTCGCATCCCAAACCCACCAAGTACCCCACATGGGTTTCCCCCACAAAGAACCGGTCACCAAGGCACAAAAGGTAAAAGCGGCCCCAATCGGTGCTGATGCCTGCGCGGCGATTTCTGCTAGCGGATGCCGCCAAATGACGGCAACTAAACTGGCCACGGCCATAGCCGTATAGACAAAAAGCGCCATCCAGGCCGACGGAACATGCACATACATGATCCGCACCGTTTCGCCTTGTTGGTAGTCCGCTGGAGACGCTATCAAGGACAGGTAGAGCCCATATGCTAAACAAATCACTGTTGCTGCAGACAGCCATGGTAGGCAGGGCGCAGCTATCGCCATGAAACGGCTCGGGTTTGCAAATCGTTGCATTAGTTCATTTCACAAAAGCACTGTGGACAGCAGTAGCTGTAAACAGATAGAAATTGAAATAAAGCCCTTCAACCCCCATTTGATAGTCAAAATAGGGAAAGCTCCATATGCCCTCTGTGGGTCGCCGTACATTCTATGCCATTGATAAGCTAATTGACAACATTGAGACTGTCGCAGGTTCGCTCACATCTGCGTTTCATGATCAGACAATCAAGATAGGTGTCACAGGTCTCGCCGGTGCTGGAAAGACAGTTTTCATCACATCGCTGGTGCACAACCTTTTGACCAAACAACGTTTACCCTTGTTTTCGCCTCTCGTTGGCGGGCAGATCGAAGCGATCATGCTGTCTCCTCAAAACGACCAAACAATTCCTCGCTTCGCATTAGAACGACATCTCGATGATTTGACGGCGAAAAACCCGGGGTGGCCAGAAAGCACCAGTCAACTTAGCCAAATCCGAGTGACCATAAAGTACCGCCCAAACCAGTTGGTCACTCGAACACTAAACTCGACGCGTTTGTTGCATTTAGATTTTGTCGACTACCCCGGCGAATGGCTGCTTGATCTTCCTTTGATGGACATGACATTTGAAGACTGGTGTCAGCAGAACCAACAACTGCTGACCAGCGAACCAAGGCAATCTTACGCCACTGATTGGATAAAGACTTGTCGCCAGGTCAATGCAAGTGGGCGTTTTGATGAACGAACAGTTGAGCGTTTGGCTGCACAGTATCGGGATTTTCTCCTTCGCTGTAAAAACAGTGAACACCGCCTTTCCAACCTCCAGCCCGGCCGTTTCATATTGCCTGGTGACATGGCTGGATCCCCTGCCCTGACTTTTAGTCCTCTGTTGGATTTCCAAAAGCAAAAAGGCGACGACGTTTGGTCCTACCGCCGGATAATGAGCGACCGGTTTGAAAGCTATAAGAAAAAGGTCGTTAAGCCTTTCTTCAAAGAACACTTCGCCAGTCTTGACCGCCAGTTTGTTCTGGTCGACTTGTTAGGTGCTATCGAGGCCGGGCGATCTTCAGTTCAAGAACTGGAGGAAACGCTGGATCTTGTGATGCAAGCTTACAGACCAGGGAAGTTGTCTTGGCTTTCATCTCTCTTGCTAGGCAAACGCATCAGCCATCTCTACTTCGCGGCTTCCAAAGCAGATCTTTTGCCAAGAGATCAGCAAAAGAAACTAACATCATTGCTGAGCTCCTTTGCACGCTCTAAAGGAGATCGCTCGCTTTATCTTGGTGCGCAAGTTGCTTACAGCGCACTCGCTGCTGTTCGGGCAACTGAAGCAGCAGAAATTCAACAAAACGGCGAAACCTACGAAGCCGTTATCGGTCAGATAAAGGGCGAGGAGGGAAAATCTGTGCTTTTCCCTGGTGACTTACCGACAGATCTACGTGATCTCCGTAACTTTGAGGCTGGGGACTTTACTCTCCCCAAACTAACACCCCCGAAACTCACGGCAGTCGATCAGAATGGCATCCCCCATATTGGTCTCGACCGAGCACTAGAATTCTTACTGAAGGATGCCTTCTTATGAGTACAGAGCGACGTAAGCCACTTTCTATGCCATTAACAGAAGTCGAAAAGACTTTGGTGATCAAAGATGAAGACGAGGATTTGAACTCGCTCTCGACGCCCGTTCTTTTCAACCTTCCAAGCTCTAGAGCTAGTTCAGCAATAAAATGGTTTCTGTTGTCATTGCTTGGCTTGGGCATCGCTGTTCTCGGTTTTGATCTCTGGCTGTTCACCAAAGAACTGTTGGCAATACACACGGCGCTGGGGGCCATCGTACTATCGCTGG
>CAJQQJ010000367.1 GCA_905480445.1 uncultured Alphaproteobacteria bacterium
AGAGGTTCTTTCAAGTGTTTCATGTATCGCAAACAAGAAGAACCAAGGCTGGTCATTCCCACAACGGGCCTGTCTCTGACGGGTGCTTCCACAGCTCTGGCCGCCCCGAGTACTGCTCCTGCTGCTTGGCTCAGTGACGATTTACACACAGAGTTCAGACCATACAGACCACCGGCCCAGAGGATCATTTGGATATCCGGCGAAAGACGGTCCGCCGGTATGATCGGAGAGAAAGAAACAGTAGAGACTACATATTTTGGCACACCCATTGGCAATGCTTGGCAGCAATCGAGCACCAAGTCTGTGCCCATGGTCCCGCCCAGGCCAACCATCCCGTCAATTTTGCCATCAGCATGCAATTGCGCTGTCAGTTTCGCAGCTCCAGCTGCCATAATTTGCATCGCGTGGTTTTCGTCCCCAGCATCAATCGCGTCTTGGATTGTCTTGCCAACGGCTGCGGTCACATCGTGCTTTGAGATATCGGTCGGTTGAGATGGATCACCCAACACAGACACATCCATAGACAAAACAGAACCACCTTGTGCGCGAATGCGTTCGCACATGTAATTCAACTCTTCGTCTTTTGTGTCGTAGGTACCTATCACCAAAATCGTTTTGTCAGACATGATCGTCTCCTAAAGCTGTATCCAGGCCGTTTTGAGGTCTGTGTATTTGTCCAAAGCATACATCGATTTATCAGAGCCATTGCCTGACTGTTTGAAGCCAGTTAGCGGCACAGTGACATCCGGACCACCGTAACAATTAACATGAACCACACCAGATCGGATCGATCTTACCATGCGGTGGGCGCGACTAAGGTCGGCTGTCCAAACACCTGCTGCAAGGCCATAATCGCTGTCGTTTGCAATCGCCACCGCTTGCGCCTCATCTTCAAAGTCCATCACAGCTGCCACAGGTCCGAACACCTCCTCCTGGGCAAGTGACATCGTTGAAGATACGTCAGAGAAGACTGTTGGAGCCATATAGTTGCCGCCGCTTGCTTGATTGATTTGGTCGCCGCCAGTCAGCAAAGTTGCACCTTCATTCTTCGCTTTATCTACATGCCCCAAGTTTTGGGCCAGTTGAGTAGAGCTTGTAACAGCACCGACATCGTTTGTTAGGTTCAGTGGGTCACCCACGTTCAATGCTTCAGCATGCCTAACAAAAGCTTCCAAAAACTGATCCTTGATAGAGCGTTGAACGAGAATTCTGGAGCCTGCTACACATACTTGGCCGGAATTGCGGAAAATACCGTTCACCGAACCAATAGCTGCCGCCTCAATATCTTTGGCGTCGTCAAAAATCACATTGGGAGACTTGCCACCAAGCTCCAAATAAACCCGCTTCAAATTGGATCTGGCTGAATATTCCAGCAACTTGCGCCCAACGAAACCTGAGCCAGTGAATACAAGCACGTCGATATCCTTGTGCAGCCCCATAGCCTCGCCTGCTACCGTGCCCTTACCAGTAACGACATTTAGTACGCCGTCAGGAAGACCCGCTTCCGCGCAAAGCTCTGTTAGCCTCAACCAAGACAAGGAAGCTACTTCGGCAGGCTTCAACACGATAGAGTTTCCAGCCGCGATCGCTGGCGCCAGTTTCCAAGCACCGATCATCAACGGGAAGTTCCAGGGTATAATAGCCCCTACAACACCGATAGGTTCTTTTTGGATGAGCCCGAGAACGTTGTCAGCAGTCGGAGCAACTTCACCATACACCTTGTCTATGGCTTCTGCATAAAACCGGAAAGTGCCAGCAGCGGAACCAGGTTCTGCTTTGATGGCCATGCCGATTTCAGTACCGTTGTCTCGCACCCCTAACACTGCCAGCTCCAAAGCATGGGCCTCGATAAGATCTGCAATTCTGTGCATGATCTTCTTTCGCGCTGCCGGCGGCATTCTCGACCAACGACCGTCGTCAAAGGATTTGCGAGCGGCTGCAACCGCTTGATCGACCTCGTCATGATCGGCTCGACCAATCGTGGTTAGAGACTTGCCGTCAATCGGCGACGTAACTTCCAACACCTCACGCGGGGCTTGCCAACGCCCGTCAATAAAATGGCTTTGCGGCGCGATTTGTCTAACGCGAAGCAGATCGATTTGAGACTGATCCATAGTAGCTTTCAGATCTTAGATGAATGGGAGGTAGTAATCACGAACTTCGTCCTGAGACTTCCCAGACAAACGATCCGCTTCATCGCGTTTCATGAACAAGAGATTGTCAGTCAGCAATTCACCCATCGCCTTACCGAGCGCTGTATCCTTTTCGATGGCGTCCATCGCTTTGCCAAGAGAGGCTGGGACGTGGCGATCTGTCGACACATTCTCGACTGCGTCTTCTTTTTCCTCAGCTGGCATTTTGTAGCCATTTTCAACACCGAGCTTGGCCGCTTGAAGAACGGCAGCAACTTGAATGTAAGGATTACCGGCGCAGTCCGCCGTTCTGTGTTCTAGGCGGGCAGACTTCGGCGAAGAGGCTGTTGTTCTAAGTGTTACCATACGGTGATCATTCGCCCAGTTCGCCCAATAGCCCGCCATAGAGGCAGGTCCCAAGCGATCATAGGAATTGACCGTGTTGGCCAAGAAACCCGCCAGCGATTCATGGTGATGAATCAAGCCAGCGATACAACCGTTTGCCAAATCAGAAAGCTGCCCTTTGGGTGCTACCGCATTACCACCGTTTTTGTCAGTGAAAGAGAAGTTAACATGAAAGCCGCTGCCGCCGCGTTCTGGAATTGGCTTAGGCAAGAAAGTCAGGATGAGCCCCAAACTGGCGGCAACTTCTTTGGCCATAGTGCGGAATAGAAAAGCGTCATCAACCGCCTTAACGGCATCGCCAAATTGCATCGTCAGTTCGAACTGGCCTGAATCATATTCGCCGTTCATTGACTCAACGGGCAGGCCGCAAGCGTCCGCTGTTTCCCAAATCAGATCCAGCAATCCGTAAGGATCATTAGCAGGACCTGTGCCGTAAACAAAAGCACCTGGTGTAGCATAGGGCTTCCACACACCTTCGTCATCTTGCTCAAAAACGTAGGCTTCCATTTCGATGCCTACTTTTGGCGAATAACCAAGTTCTTGCCATTTGCTGACCGAGCGTTTCAAAAGCGAGCGGCCACAAAGGCCAAAAGGTTCACCGTCTGCATGAAGATCGCCAAGTGCAATCTTTGTACCCGCTTGCCAGCTGTCGCGGTAGTCACCGTCGAGTACCAGATCCATATCCGGCAAACCTTCAAAGAAGCCGGAACCAGGCGCAGGCACGATGTCGCGATCCAGCGGAACACCAAAGACAGCACGGCAGAACCCAACCTTGCCGCCGTCCGCCAAAGAGCGCGGCACATATTTGCCTCGCGGCAAGGCATAAAGGTCGGTAAAAAGTGGACGGATACGTTCGTTAGACATGGCTGATTTCCTAAAGCTTTTGTTCGTTTAGCGTTTATATCGTTAAGGCCCTTCGGCTGCTCACTGGCTCTTCCTGCTGTGCAAAGAGTGGGCAAGAATACAAAGAAGTTCCCATAACATTGTTGATGCAACGAGGGCTGTGTTTCCGGATTGATCGTATGGTGGTGACACTTCAACAACGTCGGCGCCGACAAGGTTCAAGCCCTGAAAACCTCTGATCATGGCTTGGACTTCTCTGGGTATAAAGCCGCCGACTTCAGGCGTTCCAGTCCCAGGTGTGAAGGCTGGGTCAATTGAGTCGACATCGAAGGAAATGTAAGTTGGTAAATCGCCGACCAAAGCCCTGGCTTCGGCTATGACAGCGTCGATCCCCATCTCATAAAACTCTTCGATATGGATGACACGCATACCGCTGTCATAAGAGAAATCCCAGTGGGGCTCCGCTCGCCCGCGAATGCCGATCTGAATGGTTTTCTCAGGGTCAATGACCCCCGATAAGGCTGCATTTCTAAACGGACCACCATGATGGAATCGAGAACCGTTGAACGAACCACCTGTATCTGCATGAGCATCAATGTGTATAAGGCAAACGGGGCGATCACGACCCACGGCCTTTAGAATTGGGTAAGAAATCGAATGATCTCCACCGACTGACAGTGGCATGATGTTCTGATCAATGACCTTGTGGTAAAAGGCTTCGATTTCTTTGGTTGCTGCATCAAGGTCGTAAACCGACTCAAATGGTACATCACCACAATCGGCAAAATCGACCAACATAGCGGGCACAATGCCAGTGGCGTGGTTCTTGGGCCCAGCTGCCATAACTGAGAGCTGGCGCACTTGTTGTGGCCCAAAACGGGTTCCAGGTCTGTTTGTCACCGCAAGATCGAAAGGAACACCAAACAAGCCAATATCGGGTCCGTCTTCAATTGTCTTTTGAGGTGCCTTCAAAAAAGTTGAAACACCAGCATAGGGCAGCTTGCGCCCCCCTTCTCGCTTCGCTTTCTCTATGAAGAAGTCATTAAGCGCGCGATCATTCAGATCTGTCTTGTCTGCTAGTTTCTGTAGACTAGCCAATTTCTCAGGGTTGGTCATTTGGATTCTCTTTAAGGAATTGGATAGGCACAGGAAACCAGAGGAGAAAGGGCCACCGATTGGCAGCCCTTTCAATCTAGTCAACCAAGTTTATTATTCAGCCAACAGTTTGTTGATGGCCATAAAGTTGGCACGGTCAGCTGCAATCTGAGCTTCTGACTCTGCTGCATCTTTCCAGTAGATGCCAGCACCAGAGCTAGCCGCGATTGCTTGTGCTTCGTCACCAAGAACAGTTGCCTTCGCGATTTCAGCAATCTTGTCTTTAACAGCTTGTGGCGTGCCCTTTTTCACAAAAAGACCATTCCAAAGACCGATAGTGATACCAGGGACTTGCTCTGCCAAAGTTGCAACATCTGGAAGCTTGGAGATACGATCATCACCGATGTTGGCAAGAATTGTAATATCGCCCAAACAAGGCTCAACCAACGCAAGTGTTGTGTTCACAACATCAGCATCGCCAGAGGAAAGCGTGTTACAATCAATGTTGTCGAAGGCAGAATCATCAGCAAATTCGAAACCGAGCTTCTTAGCTGCTGCAAAAGTTGCCTTCGTTGGCGCAAGGCCAGCACCAAAGTGACCAAGAACAACGTCATTGTCTTGTGCGTGTGTCGCCAATTCAGCCAAGTTTTTGTAAGGAACATCGCCTTTAGCCGCCAAGATGAACGGGTACGTCAAAAAGATACCAACAGGCTCGAAAGAATCTTCATCAATACCAATGTCGATCAGTGGGCCGACAATAGGAACACCAATCACGAAGGAACCAATTGTTGAACCATCCGCTGGAGCATTAAGAACTTCCAAAGCACCAGGGAAAGGACCGTCGCCGCCACCAGGCTTGTTAACGACTGCTGCGTCAACGCCTGTTGCTTCTGACATGTCTTTCGCAATCATGCGTGTCAAAAGATCTTCAAAGTCTCCTGGAGGCCAAGGAAC
>CAJQQJ010000368.1 GCA_905480445.1 uncultured Alphaproteobacteria bacterium
TGCGGTTTGAATTGCGAAAAGCTGTCGAAAAATACAACAAATTCAGGCCTCATCACGCCTTGAAAGGTAAGACACCGATGGAGTACCTTCGAATCAATCAGGCCGATGCCGCATGAGTCTCAAAAGACCTGAACCTATACAATTCGAATGTCGGCCATTCTTTATCACCCGCCAATCAGTTATGCTAGAACGGCATAGACTATCTACATTGTAACAGAATTAGGGTTCAGCAGGAAAAAATCCATAGGCTTTCGAAAACTATGACAAGTTTAAGCACAAGACTTTCTTACTAAAGAAAATCCTGTGCGGGCAGAGAACGAAATTTTGGCGATTTCTGTAGCGCTAAGCCATTGGCGCAGTTGGGATGCCGTTATCTGTGAAGAGTTGCTCTAACTCTCCTTCTTGGTACATCTCACGGACAATATCACAGCCACCGACGAACTCGCCTTTGACATAGAGCTGAGGAATAGTCGGCCAATCTGAGAAAGATTTGATGCCTTCGCGAATGTCAGGTTCCTGAAGAATATCCATGGACTTAAACTTGACGCCAGTTGCGCTTAGTACTTGTACGACCGCAGCGGAAAACCCGCACTGAGGAAAGACAGGCGTGCCTTTCATGAAGACGAAGACGTCCGATGAGTCGATTTCTTGCTTGATGCGTTGGTAAGTAGGGGTATCCACGGGCTTAACTTTCGTAACTTGAATTATTCTGGAATAGATGTTTGCAGAGCCAAAGCATGAAGCTCATTGCCCATACGGCCTTTCAATGCTGCGTAAACCATTTGATGTTGTTTGACGCGGTTCAAACCTCTGAAAGACTCGGAAGTGATATAGGCCGCATAGTGATCACCGTCGCCACGCAAGTCTTCGATGCGAACGTGAGCATCAGGCATAGCGACACGGATCAAGGCTTCAATTTCACCGGATGACATGGGCATAGGCGGTTCCTTTTTTAGGCTTCGCGTGACACTGGTGCTTCCATGAAGCCTGGCATCCAGGCTTCATGAGCTGCACTCAATTCTGAAAGGGATATGGAAGCTCCCGAGGTAAGTGTCAATGCATCCCCCTTCGTTTTTCCGATGATAGTCGCTTCAACCTCAGCAATTTCAGCGGCGAGTAGGATTGATTCACTGTCGTTAGTAGCAAGCACGTAGCGCGCTTGGTCTTCCCCAAAGAGTTGTCCCAACTCGCTTTCAGCGATGTTTAACTCAGCGCCAATGCCGTGGGCCATTGCCATTTCAGTGACCGAAACAATTAAGCCGCCGTCTGAGATATCATGACATGCCTCAACCATCTCATTTTCGATCAAGGAGAGGACAAGCCGACCTGTGGCTTCTTCTTTTTCAAGATCAATGGTGGGCGGTTGCCCTTCTTGATTGCTCAGTACTTGCTTGGCAAAAAGTGATTGCTGCAAGTGCCCCGTGCAAGAGCCTAAGACAACCAGATCCAGACCCTCTTCTTTGTGCCCGATCCGGCACATGGCGGCGCTGTCTTTCATCAAACCAATCCCACCGATAACGGGTGTTGGCAGGATCGCTTTGCCGTCTGTCTCATTGTATAGTGAGACATTACCCGACACGATCGGCATGTCTAGCGCTTCACAAGCGGCACCGATGCCCTTCACACAACCAACGATCTGCCCCATGATTTCAGGCTTTTCAGGATTGCCGAAGTTGAGATTGTTGGTCGCTGCCAATGGTTTAGCCCCAGAAGCAATCAGGTTACGGTAAGCTTCAGCTACAGCTTGCGCACCGCCAGTCTCTGGGTGAGCGTAACAGTAGCGTGGTGTACAGTCTGTTGTCATAGCCAAGGCTTTGTCCGTGCCGTGTACTCGAACAACGGCTGCATCGCCGCCAGATTTCTGCATTGTATCAGCCATGACAGTGCTGTCGTATTGTTCCCAAATCCACCGACGGCTTGCCAAGTCAGGGGAACCCATCATTGATTTGAGCACATCAAGCGCCTTAACGTTGCCGTCTGGTTCAATCGAAACTGCCGCGGGCATTTCAATTTCATGCCAAGGACGATCGTATTCGGGAGAGGCTAGGGCAAGCGGATCAATGGGTAGGTCGCCGACGGTCTCGCCTTCGAATTTTAGGACCATGCGACCGGTGTCGGTAATTGTACCAACGACAGCAAAGTCCAGTTCCCATTTCTCAAAGATGGCTTGAGCTTCTGCTTCCCGACCTGGCTTCAACACCATGAGCATGCGCTCTTGGCTTTCTGAAAGCATCATTTCGTAAGGCGTCATGCCAGTTTCACGACAGGGAACCGTGCTGAGGTCAAGCTCAACACCAGTGCCGCCCTTTGACGCCATCTCGAAGGAAGAAGAACAGAGACCAGCCGCCCCCATGTCCTGGATGGCAACAATAGAGTCACCTGACATAATCTCGAGGCAGGCCTCTATCAATAGCTTCTCTGTAAATGGGTCACCGACTTGAACCGTTGGTCGTTTGGCCTCGGACGCATCGTCAAATTCGGCGGAAGCCATGGTTGCGCCATGAATGCCATCACGGCCTGTCTTGGAACCAACATAAACGACAGAGTTTCCTATACCACCAGCGGCGGAATAAAAAATCTTGTCAGTTTTAGCCACACCTACGTTCATGGCGTTGACCAGAATGTTGCCGTTGTAGGCAGGATCGAAATTTGTTTCACCGCCAACTGTCGGCACGCCAACGCAGTTACCGTAACCACCGATACCAGCCACGACGCCTGACAGCAGGTGGCGTGTTTTGGGATGATCAGGGTCACCGAAACGCAGGGCATTCAGGTTGGCAATCGGACGAGCGCCCATGGTGAATACATCACGCAAGATTCCACCTACACCGGTCGCTGCCCCTTGATATGGCTCTATAAATGACGGGTGGTTATGGCTTTCGATCTTGAATATGACCGCGTCACCGTCGCCAATATCGACGACACCAGCGTTTTCGCCTGGGCCTTGGATGACTTGCGGGCCTTCGGTTGGTAGTGTCTTTAGCCATTTCTTGGATGATTTGTAGGAGCAGTGCTCTGACCACATAACCGAGAAAATACCCAGTTCTAGTAAGTTAGGCGCGCGATCCATGATCTCGCAAGCCAGTTTGTACTCCTCAACGCTCAAGCCGTGTTCAGCCACGATTTCCGCAGTGATCTCTGGATGATAGGTGGTCATGACAAAGCTCCCATCAACGATTCAAACAACCGCCCGCCATCTGTCCCGCCTATCGCTTTATCTGAGTGGCGTTCTGGATGTGGCATCATGCCGAGCACATTTCTCTGTTCGTTGAAGATGCCGGCGATGGCGTTAACTGATCCATTTGGGTTAGCTCTCGCCACCAGTTCACCATCAGCATTGCAGTACCGAAAAGCAACTTGGCCGTCGCCCTCAATTTTGTTGAGGGTTTCAGGTTCAGCGAAGAAGTTTCCGTCACCATGTGCAACTGAAACCAAGATCGGTTCATTTTGCTGATAATTGGAAGTGAAAGCCGTTGTGTTGTTTTCAACCGTCAAGTGAACGTCTTTGCAAACGAACCGAAGGGAAGCGTTACGCATAAGAGCACCAGGTAACAGTCCGCATTCAGTTAACACCTGAAAACCGTTACAGACACCAAGCACAGCAACGCCCTCATTTGCCTGCTTAACGATCTCTTTCATGATTGGGGAGTTGGCTGCCATAGCGCCACAACGAAGGTAATCACCGTAAGAAAAACCGCCTGGAATAGCGATTAGATCGACGTTTGGCATTTGGCTGTCGCCGTGCCAGACCATTTGAGGTTCTTTGCCTGTTACTTCACGCAAAGCGACCTGCATATCCCTGTCACAGTTTGAGCCGGGAAATACAATGACTGCTGATTTCATTTGAACTTCCTGACTCTAGAGGATTTCGATCCGGTAATCTTCGATGACTGTGTTGGCGAGAAGCTTTTCACACATTTCTGTCACAGAAGATTGAACTGCTGAATTGTCGTCACCAGAAAGTTCGATATCGATTACTTTGCCTTGGCGGACAGATTGAGCTTCATCAAAACCCAAACCATTTAGTGCGTTTTGAATAGCTTTCCCCTGTGGATCGAGCACAGCAGGCTTTAGAGTAACAAAGACCCTAGCTTTCATCATTCTTTCCTCTTGCGGCCAAAGGCCAAGTCTATGATTTAATAATTTCGAGTTTGGTTACTTCGCCTGAACCAGATTTTGGCGTAAGTCCCAATCGGTTGGCGACCTCTTGATAGGCCTCTTCAACGTCACCCATGTCTTGGCGGAAACGATCCTTGTCTAGCTTGCGGTTCGTTCCAAACTCCCAAAGACGACAGGAATCAGGGCTGATTTCGTCAGCAAGCATAAGCTGAACATCATCGCCTTGATAATGCCGACCATACTCAACTTTGAAATCTACAAGTTTGAGACCAATACCAGCAAAGATGCCGGAGACTATATCGTTGATACGGAACGTCGTATTTACTATTTCATCCATTTCGGAAGGGGAGGCCCAATTGAAAACCGCAATGTGTTCCTCAGCAATCAAAGGATCGCCGAGTTCATCGTTCTTGTAACAAAATTCAATGATTGGACGCGGTAATTTGTGGCCTTCTTCAAGACCGAGCCGTTTGCAAATAGAGCCTGCGGCTATATTGCGAACGATGACTTCAATTGGTACGATTTCACAGGCCTTAACCAACTGCTCACGCATGTTAAGGCGTTTGATGAAATGAGTTGGAATACCCATTTCGGCCAATCGCACCATTAAAAACTCAGAAATCCGGTTGTTCAAAACACCTTTGCCGGTGATTGTGCCTTTTTTCTGATTGTTGAAGGCAGTGGCATCGTCTTTGAAGTACTGAACAAGAGTGCCTGGTTCAGGTCCCTCATAAAGGATCTTGGCCTTGCCTTCGTAAATCTGTTTGCGTCTTGACATAGAGTTATGAGCCCGTTTGGGAAGCGGTGCTGTTGCCAGTCTTTGTTGGCATCGAATCTGGCGCTGGTATATCAACACCCACGAAGTGAGTCATGCAGGAAATGGCCTTGTGCCTTGCTTTGTCACAGTTCGACTTGGTCGTAGTCCTGATTTACTGCTGCAAAGTGCCAAATTGGCTTTTTCTCCGCCTCTAGAAGCCTGTTCGGTAGAGCCACCAAGGAATGAGAAACTGTTCCGAAACCGGATTCGCTCTCAATGTTCATGGCACTAGTGAAGTCGCT
>CAJQQJ010000369.1 GCA_905480445.1 uncultured Alphaproteobacteria bacterium
AACTGACTTGTTGGAGGTCGGGCGGATGACATCACCCAAAAGCCCAACTTGTTCCTGGGCTCTAAGCGCCAGCGATGACAAAGCCAAAGTAATTACTTGAGCGGCCCAAAGTTTTGTTGGGATTTTCTGATCAGACGCAAAATCCATCGAAGGTGAGCTATCGCACCAAAACGACAGAGTTTGCGCGGCTTCCCATTCGGTTTCTCGGACAAGAGCCCGGTCGCTTCGCGCTGATTGCCGCCAATCTATCCAACCCAGAGGATCGCCGGATTGATAGTCACGAAACTGCCAGAATGATTCACCCTGGCCCGACCGACGGCGGCCATGAACACCCTGAAGAACTGAAGCAGCAACCTGCTCTGCCTCCAACAACAATGAGGGTAGCTTTCCTTGAACTAGGTCAGCCTGGGTTCTCAGCTGATCAATAGATTGAGATTTTGTTTGGCTTTTCACCACCTTGGGGCCTTAGTCCAACGCCTGTTCACAGAGCTCATCAACGACCCGGTCCATTGTCACACCCTCAGCCATCGCACCGAAAGTCAACGACATGCGGTGTTGGAGGATCGGTTTAGCGAGTGCAACGGCATCGTCTCTCGACGGCGCAAAGCGCCCATCCATGAAACTCTTCGCTCGCACAGCAAGCATCAATGCCTGACTGGCTCTGGGTCCCGGACCCCAGGCTAAATGAGAAGCAACCTTTGCACCACCAATGTTTCCAGGGCGAGCACTTCGAACCAACTTTAATATGGCATCAACGGTCTTATCGCCAATCGGCATCAAACGAACCAGCTCTTGGGCTTCCAAAAGTTCTTTGTGAGACAGCTTTTTTGAGATCTTGGCTTCTTTGGAACCTGTCGTTTCCAACACCATCGCGCGCTCGGCTTTCCAATCAGGGTAATCGATTGTGATCTGCATTAAAAATCGATCGAGCTGTGCTTCTGGCAAGGGGTAAGTGCCCTCTTGCTCAATTGGATTTTGGGTCGCAAGCACATGGAAAGGTGTCGGCATGTTTCGGTCTTTACCGGCGACTGTAACTTGTCTTTCCTGCATTGCTTGCAGCAAAGCAGACTGGGTGCGGGGGCTCGCACGGTTGATTTCATCTGCCATCAACAGCTGACAGAATACAGGTCCCTCAACAAAGCGGAAACTGCGTTTGCCTTTGTCATTTTCTTCCAACAGTTCTGTGCCAATGATATCACCAGGCATCAAGTCAGGCGTACATTGGACACGTTTGGAATCAAGATCCAAAACTTTGGAAAGAGTTGTGACAAGCTTGGTCTTGGCAAGACCAGGAACACCCACCAACAAAGCATGGCCACCGGCGAGCAAAGTAATCACCAAGTTATCGATTACAGCCTCTTGGCCAAAGACGGCTTTTGCTGTTTCTTCCCTCACGGCTTTTATTTTGGGAGCAAGTGAATTGAAACGCTCAATCAGTTTACTGGATTCTTGAGTCTTTTTATTTTCGGTGTCGGCCACGCTTGACAGTCTCCGGTCGGTAATTTTTGGCTTTGGTATAAAAAAGTGCTTCAATAGCAAAATTCAAATAGCTAAGCTTTGTTTAGCATTGCTTTTGCGTATAAGAAAGACTCCAAAGGTAGATCAATGGAAACAGCCAAAGACGGCAAAGAAAAGGCGGCGTTCAAGGAACTTCCGCTTTGCGGGGATTATGATATCCGCATTGCCGCAGATGGCAGTTGGTACTACCAGGGAGGTAAGATCAACCGCCCTGCCCTACCCAAACTCTTTGCCACAGTATTGAGCCGCGATGAAGCTGGAGATTTCTGGCTGATTACCCCTTATGAACGCGGTCGGGTACGGGTTGATGACGCACCTTTTACAGCAGTGGAGATGAACCAGGCCGGAACAGGTAAGGAGACCCATTTTAGTTTCAGAATCAACTTAGATCAGGAAGTTGTTCTTGGGCCTGAAAACCCTTTAAGAGTTGAAATTGACTCTAAAACTCAGGAGCCACGTCCTTATCTGCTGGTTAAAGATAGACTAGAAGCTTTGGTGTTGCGTTCAGTTTTCTATCACTTGGTGGACTGCGCTGTAGAGGAAACAATAAATGGAAAAGGCCAGCTCGGCATTTGGTCGTCAGGACAGTTTTTCCCTATCGACCAACATCAAGGTTCCTTTTGAGCATGCTTAAAAGCAGCGAAGTTTTCGCGAAATTGTGCGGTTATCAAGCTAACCAAAATGGTGCCAGACCGGGCTTTTTCACACCTGCGGCTCTTCATCGTGGTGACCACGATCTCAATCCTGATTTTACGCCTCAAGTAGAGGAACTGACGAAAGCAGCAATAGTCGTTCCATTAGTCCAACGTCCTGCTGGTTTGCATGTTCTCTTAACCGAAAGAAGCCGGCATTTACGAAACCACCCCGGCCAGGTCGGGTTTCCAGGCGGGCGCAAGGATCCTGAAGACAAAGACGCCTTGGCAACGGCGCTTAGAGAACTGCAGGAAGAAATTGCTGTTGATGCCACCCAAGTCAATATATTGACCTGCCTCGATACCTACATCACTAGGACAGGGTTTGAGATAACACCTGTTGTGGCTGAATTGAGCCCTGACATTCAACCCGTCCCAGATCCCCAAGAAGTCGAGGAAGTTTTTGAAGTTCCGTTGCAATTCTTCCTTGATCCTGAAAACAGGAAAGTCGAAAGCCGATTTTACGGCGGCAAAGACCGCTTCTTTTACGCATTTAATCATGATGGGCATTACATCTGGGGCGTTTCTGCTGGCATCGTCATCAATCTGATTGAGGCCCTGTTAGGACCGATTGAGAAACCGGAAACTGCCATTAACAGCGATGACTAACTCCGACTGCCAGCCAACTGAATTTCACAAGCAATTGCTCTCTCCTGGCCTTTTGCTGCTATCAGATGTCATCGAACCTCATCTTTTTCGTATTGTCGGTGGTGCCGTTCGTGATTGCCTGATGGGCCGCCCGGTCCATGACATTGACCTGGCAACGAACCTGAAGCCAGAAGAAGTAATAAAGCGGCTAGAAGCAGCGGGTTTTAAAGCCATTCCCACAGGCCTCAGCCATGGAACAGTCACTGCCGTTGTCCGAGGCGAGACATTTGAGATCACAACGCTGCGTAAAGACGTCTCCACAGATGGTCGACGGGCGGAAATCTCCTTTACTGACGACTGGATGGAAGACGCCGCCCGGCGAGATTTCACCATCAATGCGCTTTCTTTGTCGATTGATGGCATACTCTATGATCCTTTTGGCGGCGTAGAGGATTGTAGGCACGGTAAAATTCGCTTTGTCGGCGACAGCCAGCAGCGGATAAAGGAAGACTACCTTCGGATACTCCGCCTTTTTCGATTTCAGAGCCAGCTAGGGATTGAACCCATCAGTGATGATGACCTGGACGCTGTACGGCTCAACAAAGATGGTGTCAAAAGCTTAAGTGGCGAGAGACTTTGGCAAGAATTGTCGAAGACACTGGTTTCGCCTTGCTTAGTGACCGTATTGCCCCTCATGATCCAAACTGGTGTTTTAGGCACATTTCTACCTGAGCCCTTCCACTGCGAGAACTGGGAGTACCTTACTAGTTGCGAACTAGAATTCGACCAGCCTAACCCAATCAGACGATTGGCATATTTGTTAGGTCTAGACACACAGATTATGAAGTTTGCTGCGCAACGCCTCAAATTATCACGCAAAGAAAGAACCCGCCTTCAGGCATTAGTGAAACCTCCGGATACGAACATATTTCATGATTTAGTGGAGGACGGCCGTGAAACAGCACTAAGCCGCGTCTTACTGCAGGCTGCATTTTCCGGCTCTACAAACGACAAAGCTTTAACGACAATACAAGAGTGGGATCATCGCTCTTTACCTCTGACCGGCCGAGATTTACGGAACCTTGGTATTGAAGAAGGCAAAGAAATCGGTCTGGTTCTAAGACGTGTGCAAAGCTGGTGGATTGACAACCTCTGTCAGCCTAGTCATCAAGGCTGCCTTGATTTCGTAAAAAGCGATCTATCTATTCGTTAGACCCACAAAGAAGAAGAGCCAGAATGGCGCATCGTCTGACACAAATCCGCAACCTGGATTGCCAGCAAGAAAACAGACCCAAGTCTGATGCCGTCGCTTCTGCCTTAAAAAGCTTCATCGCCAAAGGTCACTATGCCCCCGGCGAAAGACTACCAAGCGAACGGGACCTAGCGGGAGCTTTATCAGTCAGCCGCGTTTCTGTCCGCTCTGCCTTACAGCAATTGAAAGCGCAGAAGATCGTGGTTTCCCGCCCTGGCGGTGGCACTTTTGTTTCAACGCCAGTTTCAGAGTCCGAAAATCCCCTGTATGAACTGGTTAGCGATTGTAACGAAAACCTCCGTGACCTGTTCTTGGTTCACACCCACTTGGACGCCTGGGGCATCCGCCGCGCGGCTGAACGTATTACTGATGAGCAAGTTTCGCGCTTGAGAGAATTGGTGCGCGAATTCAAGTCGATCTGCGGAGATTCCAAAAGGCTCTCTAAACTGGACGCAAAAATACATCTGGAGATCGCGCAAACAACCGGCAGCGCCATCTACATTAACTTGTCTTTGTTAACTCGCGATGTTCTTGGCAGAGTCTTGTTACAACACCGCGTTCAGATTTTTGAGGATATGGCTCACGTTGCCCAAATAGGCAGACGTAACTGGTTATTGATTGAAGCCCTAGCCGACAGAAACCCGGACAAAGCCGAAGAAATCATGCGCGACCGAAGAGCCTACTTTGGGCAAGCCCTTGATTTGGATTTAGCGTTGGTTGACGAGCCAAGCATTCACTCATCAAGCGCGCGCACTAATCTTTACAACTAGAAAATTTTCTGAGGAAATGGTGGGTGGTACAAGGCTCGAACTTGTGACCTCCACGATGTCACCGTGATGCTCTACCAACTGAGCTAACCACCCACACCATAAACTGTCTTCGACAGCGAGGGTGATCTATCATCTCGTCCCAGCCTTGGCAAGACTAGAAAGCATAGACAGGATGACAAAGCTGATCTTTTTGTTTAGGAAATCTAGTGAACGAATTCCAAAGGACAAGTGACTAATGACAATGCCGCCTCCGGTTTATGACATTGAACGACCGGCCGCGCTGACAGCTCCCGTCATTTTTTCGTCACCCCATTCAGGCGCTTTCTATCCGGCCGATTTTTTGGAGGCCAGCAGACTATCACCTTTGGAACTCAGACGGTCCGAAGACTGTTACGTTGACGCGCTCTTCGCCGCCGCTAGTAAGTCTGGCGCGACCCTAATCAAAGCCAATTATCCGCGCGCCTTCCTCGATCTCAACCGAGAGGCCTATGAGCTTGATCTGTCCATGTTCAAGGGCCATTTGCCTGATTTTGTAAACTGCTCCTCGTCGCGAGTTCTCGCCGGACTGGGTACAATACCAAAACTGGTTTCAGAAGCCACGCCAATCTACAAAACGACACTTTCGGCGGAAGAAGGAATGCAAAGAATAAAGGACTTTTATTTTCCTTATCATCTCGCACTTAAAGAGCTGATCCATGACGTTAGATCACGGTTTGGGTTTTGTGTTTTAGTTGACTGTCATTCAATGCCACCTTTGTTTTCGAAGGGTGGTTTTCTGCCGGATAGACTGATCCGCAAAAAAGGTAAAAGGATCGACTTCGTTTTAGGGGATAACTTCGGCAAGTCCTGTGACCACAGCTTTATGACAACGATCCACCAGTTCTTGAACGACAAGGGATACAGCGTCGCCCGCAACCAACCCTATGCCGGCGGCCACATCACACAGCACTATGGTCGGCCACGGCAAGCTGTTCACGCAATTCAATTGGAAATCGGTCGCGACCTCTATATGGATTGTCGCAGTCTCGAGCCTCACCAAGGCTTCGCAACGTTAAAGACTGACCTAAGCGAGCTGATCACTCTGATAACTTCTCAAGAATTCATGCAACAAGCCGCAGAGTAATACTCAGCGCAAACACAAACCTCAAAAGGCGTGCAAGATGTCTCAAGCCCTCGATTTGACGCAAATCCGATTCGATACTCCAGGTGTTAAAGAAAAGCTGCATTTCAACAATGCTGGTGCTGGTCTCATGCCGCAAGCCGTGTTGGATGCACAGTTGGATTATTTGCAGATTGAAGCCTTGAACGGCGGATATGAAACCGCCGCCATGATGGCTGACAAAATCGAAAACAGTTACTCAGCCATCGCGCGAATGATCAGCGCCAAACCGGACGAGATTGCTGTTGTTGAAAATGCGACTGTTGCCTGGGCACAAGTCTTCTTTGGTTTTCCTTTCAAACAGGGTGATCGTGTGCTGACGGCTGAATCAGAATACGCCAGTAACTATATCGCCTTCTTACAAGTCAAAAAGAGACTGGGCATAGAAATCGATGTAGCCCCCAGCGACGAAAGCGGGCAGGTCGATTGCGAAAAATTGGCGGCCATGATTGGGCCCAAAACAACAATGATCTGTCTTAGCCATATCCCGACCAACGGAGGTTTGGTTCAGCCGGCAGAAAAGGTTGGCAAGATCGCCCAGGCTCACAGTATTCCTTACTTGCTGGACGCCTGCCAGTCTGTTGGCCAATTGCACCTCGACGTCGAAAAACTAAAATGCGATTTCCTGTCTGCAACTGGACGTAAATACATGCGTGGTCCACGTGGTACTGGCTTCTTATACGTCCGTCGCGCGGCCTTGGACTTGTTGGAGCCTGCTGTTCTAGATCTTCATTCCGCTACGTGGACTGGCCCTGATTCCTACAACATGCGCAATGATGCGCGAAGGTTTGAAAACTGGGAAAACAACTTGGCCGCCAAAGTGGGGCTAGGTGTTGCTGCTGACTATGCTTATGGGCTTGGAACCAAAGCCACCGAACAGCGCTTGGTTGAGTTGGCAACCGATCTCAGAAACAAGCTATCTGCTGTTAAAGGGATCGAAGTCTTCGACCTGGGGGAACACAAAGGTGGCATCACGACATTCACTAAAGTGGGATCAGATCCATTCGAGATGATGGCAACCTTGAGGGAGCAATCAATCAACACTTCTGTAAGTGACCGGGAAAGCACATTGTTGGATGCCGATCGTAGAGGCCTAGAGCCGATGCTCAGAGCCAGCGTTCATTATTACAACAGTGACGAAGAAGTAGATCGCTTTGTCGACGCCGTTGAATCCCTCTAGCAACGACAGCCAAACAATCAGTCATCGACGGGTATGGGCCTTAGCCCTACCCATTATGCTGTCCAATGTGTCCGAGCCTCTCCTGGGGTTGGTCGACACAATGGTGATCGGCCAATTGGGGGAAGAAGGCTTGATCGGCGCCATCTCTATCGGCGCGATCATTTTCTCTTTCCTCTTTTGGGCCTTTGGGTTTTTGCGCCTCAGCACAGCGGGGTTTGTGGCACAGGCAAACGGGGCGAGAGACCAAGTTGAGATTTCAGCTGTGCTTGTTAGAGCAATGGCAATTGCTTTCGTGATCGGGCTTCTGATCTTAGCCTGCCAAGGTTGGTCTCGGACTTTAGCTTTCTGGTGGTTTTCGCTTCAGCCTTCGCTAGAGCAACAAGCGACGGTTTACTACGATATCCGGATCTGGTCAGCACCCGCCGCTATGGTGACCTACGTCGTTCTGGGTTGGCTCGTGGGCATGCAGAAAACTGTCTACGTCATGATCCTGCAACTGACATTGAACGGTACCAACATCATTCTAGACATCGTTTTTGTCACTTGGTTTGGTTGGGCTGTCGAAGGCGTTGCCTATGCAACGCTCATTGCCCAGTGGGTGACTTTGGTGCTTTCTTTGGTATTGGCCTACCGTTTGATGCCAAAAGTGCAGCTGACCAAGGCTTTACTGCTTAATCGAGACAAGTTTGTTGTTCTGCTAAAAGCAAATATCAACATCATGTTACGCACGCTTTGCCTGATATTCGCCTTTGCGGATTTCAGCCGGCAAAGCGAAAAACTTGGTGTTCAAGTCTTGGATGCAAACTCTGTTCTTCTGCACTTCACTTCATTATCGGCCTATGCGCTCGATGGTTTTGCACACGCGGCTGAAGGATTGTGTGGGGCAGCCATTGGTGAAAAGAACAAGACTAAATTAAGGGATGCCTTTTACAAAACCAGTCTTTGGTGCGGTGTCTTCTCATTGTTAATCGCCCTTGGTTTTTGGGCCGGTGGTCCACTGATCATTGACAGCCTGACCACAAATGCAGCGATCCGGGAAACGGCCAGAAGCTATCTGCTCTGGGCCGTTTTAATGTCACCTCTTGCCTTCGCGAGCTTCCAACTCGATGGGCTGTTTTTCGCGGCGACCAGAGGGGCTGAGATCAGAAACGCAATGATCGTATCTCTTACTGCTTATCTCACGGCTGTTTGGTTCTTATTACCAGTGTTCGGAAATCATGGCCTTTGGATATCTTTGGCGATTTTCATGGTTGTGAGAGCCGCAACGTTGGCCTTTTACTATCCGCGCATCGAGGCCAGCATTTCTGACGCTCCGTCAGACGGCGCAAGTGACAAGGCCTGACGAATAACCTGGTCACCGGGCGACGCACGGTAAGCATTCTCACTGAGATATCGCCGCCAAGCACGAGCCCCTGGCAGGCCGTTAAACAAACCTAAGATATGGCGTGTGATAGATTTGATGGGCACACCCAATTCCGCTTGTCCATCAGCATAATCCTGCATCGCTAAAGCAATGTCCCACCTTGACTTGGGTTCAGCGTCATCACCGTAAAGGTCCTGGTCCACTGTCGATAGAAAGTAAGGGTTTGTGTAGGCTTCCCTGCCGACCATGACACCATCTGCCCAAGATAACTGCTGGTCGATCTGATCCATTGTGCTGAGGCCACCATTTAGAACGATTGTTAGTTCGGGACGGCTTTCCTTCAATCGTCGCACACGTTCATAATCCAAAGGTGGAATTTCACGGTTTTCTTTTGGTGACAAGCCCTGTAGCCAAGCCTTCCTTGCGTGCACGATAAAAGTATCACAACCGCTGTCGGCTACGACGTTGATGAAGTTAGCAAAATCTCGTTCACTGTCCTGATCGTCAATGCCAATCCTACATTTGACAGTTACCGGTACTGACACCGCCGCCCTCATAGTCGAAATACAATCGCGAACCAGCTCTGGCTCCGCCATCAAGCAGGCACCAAACCGTCCATTTTGTACGCGGTCACTGGGGCAGCCAACATTGAGATTGATTTCGTCGTAACCATAATCCTGACCCAACTGTGCGCAATCTGACAAAGCTTGTGGATCAGCACCACCTAGTTGTAGCGCCACGGGGTGCTCTGCCTCATTGAACAACAGATGACGATTGATATCGCCATGGATAAGCGCTCCAGTCGTTATCATCTCTGTGTAGAGCAGCGCCCGGCGGGATATCTGCCGCAAAAAGAAGCGATCATGCCGGTCGGTCCAATCAATCATTGGGGCTACTGAGAAGGTTCGATCTATTTTCATTATGGCAACAGCGCGCGAATCATTTCGTTGAGATTAATCTTACCGGACTCACAAACTGCATCGCTCGACACCGGACGTTAGAACTAGGTTCTGGATTCAAAAAAGAGTCGTTGGATTCCCACCCTTGACTCTTGCGGTGCTCGTACCAGAATGAGGCGCAATTTACAAATTTAAGAACCGAAGCGAAATTTTTTAAGCTTCAATTTATTTTTATTGAGACAGCAACTATGTCTATGATCCGCTTTATCTGTACACTTGCCAGTGCATCCTTTTTGCTCGCGCTAAGTTCCCTGCCGACCCAAGCCCAAACA
>CAJQQJ010000370.1 GCA_905480445.1 uncultured Alphaproteobacteria bacterium
AGATGCGTTATCACGGGCTGGTTCTTTGGACCAGGACGTTGTTCGTGATGCGATTGCTGCCACAGAAATGGAAACATTCTACGGCAAAATCAAGTTCTCTGAAGCTGGAAACAACATTGCTAAGCCAATGGTTCTACGTCAGATCCAAAACGGTGAATATGCAGTGGTTGCTCCTTCAAAGTGGGCATCAGCTGAGCCAAACCTGACTTTCAAATAAGAAAATCAGTCGTCTCAAGGGGTAGTAGCCTAAGGGTTGCTACCCCTTATCTATAAAAAATCAAAAAATTATCGGGAGTACTGCAATGTGGCAGGGCATTGAACTTTTGTTTCAATATCCGTCGGTAAATGTCAAATATATCCTTGATGGCCTATTCTTCGGTTCGATCTTCGCCTTATCAGCTTACGGTTTGGCGCTGGTATGGGGGGTGATGAACCTCAAGAATTTGGCACAAGGGGATTTGGTTATCCTCGGCGGTTACTTCACTTGGTACTTTCAAAGTGCTTTCGGTTTGAATCCGATTCTAACGCTCCCGCTTGTAATGGGCATCATGTTCTTCTTTGGATGGGCCATGTACGTGTTAGTGGTGAAATGGGTGATCGATAAGGATCTCTTCACGTCACTTTTAGCGACCTTCGGTATGGCCTTGGTCATCCAGCAATTCATCAATCTAGTTTTTGGTCCCGAAACTCAAACGGCGATTTCGGAACTCGGCAGATTCAAATTCTACATGTTCGGCGGCAAAATCATTGTCCCTGAAATTCGCGTTGTTGGCGTTGTGTTATGTGCAATCGTCGCCATTGCGCTGATAACCTTCATGAAACGAAGCAGAACAGGTCAGGCGATCAGAGCCACAGCTCAAGATGCGCGCGCTGCCAAAGTCATGGGCATCAATACAGATCGTGTCTATGCACTGACTTTCTCTATTAATTCAGCGATCTGCGGTGCTTCAGGTGCATTAGTTGCTATGATGTTCCTAATTCAACCCTTCTACGGAATAACTTATTCTATTCGCTCCTTTGTCATTGTGACCGCGGCAGGCCTGGGGAATTTGCCAGGCGTTGTTACAGCAGCCTTCGGCCTTGGAGTTTTGGAAGGCTACGCAAACAACATTCTAGGCGCCTCTTATCAGCAATTCATCGTGGTGTTCGCACTCGTCGTTGTGCTGGTCTGGCGAATGGTTAGACTTAGAAAAGCTAGGATGGTTTTAGAATGAGTATCTATAAAAGAGATCTGTTGATCTATGCTGGCATTTCCATCTTCGCGATCGTTCTAGCGCAGCTTTTCCCTGCCTATATTACTCAGATTGCTGTTATGTTTTTGATGGTGATTTTGGCTCAAACTTGGGATCTCCAAGGCGGCCAGATGGGCTATAACTCCCTTGGAAACATTATGTTTTTCGGGATTGGCATGTATGTGTCGTCAATCATTCAAATAGCAATGCTTTACGGCTGGGGCGGTGTGGGCGAATACACCTCTGCGTCGGGCAGTATCAAAGTCGAAATACTGAAAGACAACTACCTCTATGGGATGTTCCTAGGAGCTTTTGCTGCCGGTATTGTTTGCGTCCTTTTTGCATTCGTATTTGGCCAAATATTCCTACTGTTTAGAGGGCCTTATTTTGCAATTGGTACACTAGGAATGGTTCTTGCCGTTGCTGAACTTGTCTCTTCTTGGGAGTGGGTCGGTGCCGGTGGTGGACTTTCATTACCAGTGTATCCAGCAGTCGATCCTACGGAAAGCGGCAGGCTCTATTTCTATTGCTTCCTAGCCATCTCCGCGATCTGTTTTGCTTTCATTTCTTGGGTGACTAGCACGAGATTTGGTTTGGCACTAAACGCTATCCGCGATGATGAAGCCAAAGCGGAGGCCATGGGTATCCGCACCCTGCGCTACAAAGTGTCTTCCTGGATGATTTCCGCTTTCTTCTTAGGTTTGGCGGGCGCCATTTTTGGCAACATGTCCAATTTTATTGAACCTTTAGAGGTAGCGTTCCCAACCATAACCTTTGGTGTGTTTATGGTTGTCATGGCGCTCCTGGGCGGGAAAGGAACCGTCTGGGGCCCTGTTGTTGGTGCTGTCATCTTCCACATCATTAAAGAAACAACCTGGACCTATATGTTGGGTTATCAATGGGTTGCACTCGGTCTACTGATCATCGTTATCGTTATCTTCTTTAACCAAGGCATCATGGGATCTCTAGCGGAACGCTATCCCCATTGGTTTGGCATAAAAATTGAGGAAGACCCGGAGGAGGCATCAACATGATTGTTCTAAAAGACGTCTCCAAGGCTTTTGGCGGTGTTCAAGCCAACAAGAAAGTTTCCCTTTCTGTCGAAGAAGGCAAAATCACCGGTTTGATTGGGCCTAATGGTTCTGGAAAGACAACGGTTTTTAACTCTATTGTTGGGTATCATCCTATTGATGAGGGTTCTATCCAGTTTAAGGGGCAGGAAATATCTCAGATGCCAGTGCAAAGTATTGCACGCCTCGGCCTGCTCAGAACTTTTCAACAGACGCGGATTTACGGCAAAATGAACTGCGTTGAGAACATGTTGATCTCAACTGATAACCGCAATGCCTCTGTATGGGATATGTTCGGCAGTCGTACTTCTGAAATCCAGGACAAGGCCGAACACTTGCTTGAGTTTGTTGGTTTGTATCGCAAACGTTCTTTGAAGGCGGGGGATCTTTCCTTTGGTCAGCAGAAGCTACTCGAGTTCGCGATGGCCTTGATGAATGATCCAGATATCTTGCTTCTGGATGAACCGACGGCTGGTATTAACCCCACGCTTATTAATGGGCTCATTGATCGTCTTCATCGCGCAAACACCGAATTTGGAATTACACTGTTCGTCATTGAACACAACATGCGTGTGATCATGAACATGGCAGACCAGATTTACTGTCTATCCAACGGTCAGATGTTGGCTTCCGGCAAACCTGAAGATATTCAAAACGATAAGCGTGTTATCGATGCTTATCTGGGAGGACATTGATCATGGCGACCAAAGAAGAAGCTAAATCTAAGCAAGATAAGTCCACCCGTGGTTACCACATGGGGTCTGTTGATACAGTTATTTCCGTTGATGATGTAAACAAGCAAGCCCAAGCGATCGCGCAGAATGTAACGGTCTCCGATCTTGACGCTTTGGTAGATGGCGATCCGTTCCTCAAAATTGACAATTTGGTTGCCGGTTACGGCAAGATGGAAATTCTGCACGACATCAGTCTAAGAGTTGGTAAGGGACAGTCCCTCTGTTTGATCGGTCCCAATGGCGCTGGTAAATCGACGATTCTACACTCTATATTCGGCTTTACCCGAATTTTCTCCGGAGCAATCACAACTCACAAAGGCGGCGGTAATCAAGACATCACAGCGCTTTCCTCTAACGACAAACTGAAAAACGCAGGCATTGCCTATATTCTCCAAGATAAGTCTGTTTTTCCTGGCATGACTGTGGAGGAAAATCTTTGGATGGGCGGTTTCTTGATGGACAAGCCCGCGCTTGCCAAACAAGCTGCCGAACGTATCTTCGACAAATACCCACGTTTGGCGGCACGCCGAAAGCATCTAGCGAAGGTTTTATCCGGCGGAGAACGACGCTTGCTAGAAATTTCACGTGCTTTGGTGATGGACCCTGATGTCCTGTTGGTTGACGAACCGTCTATTGGTTTGGAACCCCGTTTTATCGACATGGTCTTCGAAATTCTGGATGAGTTGCAGAATACTGACGGCAAAACGATCATCATGGTTGAGCAAAACGCCAAAAAAGGACTTGAGTTTGCCGATATTGGTTATGTCCTTGTGTCCGGGGAGCTTGCAATTGCCGGCAAAGGCGATGACTTGCTTAAGAATCCTGACGTTGGTCGTCTCTTCCTCGGCGGTTGATTGTGACCGAACAACCGAACAAAGGCCTGAAGGATCGCTTAGACGGCGAAACTTCGGGCTTTTTTATTGCCGCGATAGCAACAGCGCCTCCAACCTGGACAATTGCCTTTAACTTTGGCGCTTTCAATACGGTGTTTTACGGCCATCTTTTCACGATCTGGGCAGCGTCGATTGCCATGTTCTTGGCTGGTTTAGTCTTGTCGACGAAAAAGAACTCTCAAATGCCTTTCAGTTGGTGGTCCGCTCTATTGTTAATTTTGCCCTCAATTTGGATGGTTTTTGATGTCCTAGCGATTGGCAGTTCGTCGGAATTTGTTACGGCAGTTTCAGTCCTTTTCATGGTTCTAGTAGTATTTCTTTCTGTGCCTTTCATTGTCTATTTCTTAGTCATGGCCGTCGTACCTGGCGTAGAACAAATCAGTTCAAAAAAACTACAGTTTGGTCTAGTTGGAATAATTCTTGTTATCGGGCTTAGCGGTTTCACCGCCGGTCGGAATAACTTCTTGCTAATGACTTGCGAAGACTTCAATGTAGCCGGCGATACAGAGCCAGCTAACTGCTGGCCAGAGCAGAATTAACCGGGTTCAACATGCCACATACAACGCCTTTTCGCGCAGCCGCTCTGGCGATTTTCGCAATGGTCTGCCTGTCGATCAACGACGCCATAATGAAACATGTTGGGATCGATTTCCCAGTTGGTCAGAAGATGTTCGTGAGAGGGATTTTTGCGACCATTATTTTGATCTTGGCGTTCAAGGCATTCAAATCTCTGCCTGATGTTCGCCACTACAAATCACCCGCTTCAATCCTCCGTGGTGTTTTCGAAGTCTTAGCAACTTTCTGTTTCTTGTCGGCCCTCAATATTCTGCCTTTTGCTGTCGCAGTTACACTGGCTTTCTCTGCACCGACATTGACAACAGTTCTGGCAGCTACAGTGCTGCGCGAGAAAGTAGGGATCTGGCGGTGGTCGGCAATTCTCATCGGCTTCTGCGGCGTCTATGTCATGAGCCAACCAGGAGCGGACATAGCCTTCTATGGTGTTGGTATCGCCATGGCAGCAGCGGTCTTTATCGCCGGTCGTGATCTTAGCCAACGCTTTGTTGCGGATGATTGTCCTGTTGAGGCCATCGCTCTGGCTACCGCTGTCGTTGTAACGATAGCAGGTGCATTTTCCTGGTTTTGGGAAAGCTGGAACCCGGTTACAATGACGATGCTTGGCTGGTTGGCATTAAACGCGATCTTCATGTGTAGTTCATACTATTTCTATGCAAAAGCTATCTCCATTGCAGATCTGTCATTCGTAAGCCCTTTTGCTTATGTCTCAATCATTGTTTCTGCTCTGTTGGGTTATTTCTTTTGGCAAGAAATCCCCCCAGGCATTGCCTTTCTGGGCGCTGGTCTGATCATATTCTCAGGCCTCGTAATCCTGTGGCGTGAAAAGGTAGTGCAAGACCGTGACCGCTAGTCATGTCAATTCTTGGTATGCTGCGAGCCTTAACGGTGAACT
>CAJQQJ010000371.1 GCA_905480445.1 uncultured Alphaproteobacteria bacterium
CCCAGAAATGGGGCGTGAAACCATGCCAAATTGGCTATATCCAACCCTAAAAGTTGCAAATAACTGATCCTACTGGAAATCCATCGCTAATTCGGTAATGTCAGACGGGAAAATAGGCCTTATACTGAGGTCTCAATGTAACAATGAAACGGCTCAGTCTGGCCTCTTGTCTGGCAACTTTGATGTCATTTTGTTCGTTGCTGAGAACGTCAAGCCGGGCATAGCTTTTGAAACGTTATTTGAGCCAAAGGCTTATGTTTTGACTTCGGCACGAAGCGCGCTGGCTAAGCGAGAATCAGTTTCGATGAAGGATCTCAAAGATGAACCACTTGTGTTACTCGATTTGCTAGTAATTGGTGAATATTATCGAGGCCTTTTCGCAGAAAACGACATCGATCCGACTGTGGTCGCAACGGCATCGACGACGGAAATGGTTAGATCTTTGGTTGGCGCTGGCATTGGCAGCTCTATTCTCAACATGAAACCGCGGACGGATCTGACCTATGCTGGGAACGGATTGATAGCTCTCCCTTTAGATCCGGAGGTGAGAGCCCTTAAACTTGTGCTAGGTTTTGTCGATGAAAAACCTAGGCGGTTAGTGAGTGCTTTCGTGGCTGAATGCCGTCGTTTCTTTTCTTCAGATGAAGCGCAAGAAATCGTCGTTCAATCGTAGCCATGGCATTTGATTTGGCCCTTAGCCACCTGAACCGCAAAACCTCCGCGTACTTTCAGGTTGGTTTTACTGCGGCCGTCATAGCCCCAATGGCAAAGCCGTGATGCTGTTTCTTCGAAGGCTTCTTCGACAGATTCATATGAAGCGCCCTTTTTTCCTTCTACGCGTATCTTAAACAATCCTAACCCCAGTTCCTGGACCGATACCTCTGGTGAAGGCGAAAGATCAATGGTCGTCTCGCTGGAACCACCACCGATGTCAAACCGGTAAGGCAGCATGCATGAGGATAGTAAGAAGATCAGCAGGCAAGAAAGAGGTAGAGTGAGCTTCATTTCAATTCCAGTTGGCTAGTAACTGCTTCTGTTTACGAGCCAACTTGGGCCTGAAAATGGCGTTCTCTAGGCTCCCTTTTTAGATCAGTTGTCGTCATCTGCCTGCGCGATTTCACCAAGTGTGACTGGTTTGATCGGACTACGAATGCGGTAGCTCCCAACCTCTTGCTGGGAAAGCTTGTTTTCACTGGCCAAAATCTCTGTCACGGTTAAACCGCAGCAGCGTCCCTGGCAAGGTCCCATGCCTGAACGACCAAAGGCTTTGGTTTGGTTAGGACCAAGGCAGCCGATCTTTGCGTAATCACGAATGTCAACAGCGCTGACTTCTTCACAACGGCAAACGACAGTTTCGTCTTTGGGCGTGAGTATTTCCTTAGGTGGCTGATAAAGCCGATCAAGGAAAGGACGAATAGCACGCTCTTTCTCCAGGATCTTTAGCAACTTGAACACTCGATCTGGATCCACTTGAAACCCAAAAGAAGCAGCCACGAAAGCGCCAGTATTCTGGCCTTCTAAGACAGCCACGTGCGCGCCACCGATGGCACGGCCATCGCCGATGATTGAGTAGGTGTCGTTCGTCGTTAGACCTACACCGTTGGTGAAGGGATGAAAGCAAGCTTGGCGTTTGTTCCATCGGTGCTCAAGGCGCAGGGATCTCGAGATTTGTGTATTGGGTACCACGCCTTGGTGGAGGAGTAAGCTATCGCAATCCAATTTGTGTTTTATGCCTTTGGCCTCAAAAGTGAGAGCCTTGACTTGTGTCGTGCCGATTGCTGTTAGATCGCGAGCCGATTTGTACCTTGGCACGCCCGCCTTTTTAATCTCTCGCATGAGGTCCAATCCCTTGGCCATCATTTTCCAAGCCGCGAAGGTCCTTGGCAGGAACCTCAATGCAGCAATAAAATCACTAGTGGTTTGAGTCTCAACGAGGGCTTTGGGGGGTGATCCGGCACGGATGAGTTGTGTCGCGAGGAGGTAGAGCAACGGGCCTGAGCCAGCGAGGACTGCTTGCTCGGGCACGACGCCGGAAGATTTAAGCAATATCTGGGCTGCTCCTGCTGTCATGACACCGGGCAAAGTCCAACCAGGAATTGGTACAGGTCTCTCGAGAGCGCCGGTAGCCAAAATAACATGCTTGCCCGTGGCTTGAGTTACTTGGCCATCCACCGAATAAAGCAGTATGCCGTCGTCACCGAATTGCCAAACAGTAGCGCAAGGTTGGTAGTGAACTTTTGACGGGGCCAGCTTATTCACCAGCGAAGCACCTTCGCTGTAGCTTGGACCCAAGGCAGATAACAATTCTGGCGAGGTTTTGGTGATAGAGCGGTAGATTTGGCCACCGGGTGAGCTTTGTTCATCAAGCAACAAAACCTTTGCCCCTGCTTGCGACATCTCCAAAGCGGCAGAAACCCCAGCAGGACCAGCACCCACGACAATGATGTCGTAGTTATTCATCGTCTACCCCACTGATGTCTTTAAGAGTGCCGACTTTGAGCCCAACGGTAGCTTCAATCATGCAGGCTTGTTTGGACTGTCCATCAATCTCGACCAAGCATTCAAAGCAAGCGCCCATCATACAATAAGGCGCGCGTGGTTGTTTAGAGACCGGATTTGATCTGAAATGAGTAACGTCGGCAGCTAACAAAGCAGCAGCAAGATTTTCACCTTCAATAGCTTCGATTTCTTGATCATCAAAGAAGATTTGAATTTTCTGACCTTGAGGCTTTAGCCGTCTAAACATTGAACCGATCCTCGCCAAAAGGGTCTAGTTCAGGTGCTGTGTGAGAGCCTTCCATCCACAAAGGAAGGAGGCGCGCATGGGCTGCTGAAAGGGTGATGCCAGAATGACAGGTCACAAGAAAAGCACCAGGGCAGGTAAGTGACTCCTGGTAAATAGGCAGCCCATCTGGTGACATGATTCTAAGTGCACTCCAACTTCGCACGGTTTTTACATGGGCGAGATCAGGGAAGATTTGAATGGCTTCTCTGGCCAGCTTGGCAAGTGTTGCGGGCGTTTCTCTATCATCAAGATCAACTTCCTCTGCAGAAGCACCGATTTGCACACCACCTTCGTTGACTTGACGCAGAGTGTCCGACGGTCTGTTCATCAGCTTCGGGATTTTCTCAGTGATCATGACTTGGCCGCGTTGTGGACGTATAGGGGCTTTGAAGCCGAGAAGCGGTCCTAACTTCATTGAACCGAGACCAGCGGAAAGCACCAATTTTTCACTTTCGTAGACCTTGCCTGAGTCGTCTGTTAATCGAAATCCGCTGGCGGCGGTTTCAACCTTTTGGATTGTAACGGAAGTGACGAGCTTGGCCCCTTTGCGACGTACTTCCTTGGCCAAAGCGCGGAACAACTGCAGAGAATTCACATGGCCATCTTCTGGATGATAGACGGCACCTGCGAAATTGGTCCCGACGTTTGGTTCTTCCTTTTTTAACTCATTAAGTCTTAGGACCTCGAAAGGGTAGTCGCCGCCCAACTGCTCTTTCAGCCAAGTGTAATCTTTTATTTCTTGTTCAAGTGATTCTTCTGTCAGATGATAGCCGTAACCACCATCCTGCTGTAGGGATAGGGTTTGGCCTGTGGCTTCCTCCAGCTCCTGAGCATAGCCCTTCCAAAGCGCAGCGGAATTACGAGACCACTTGGCATAAGCGGGTTGCTTCATGCCTTTGCCTTGTACCCAGACTAGACCGAAATTACCTCTGGAGGCACGGAAGGCTAGATCGCCTTCGTCAAATATTGTGACGGTCTCGCCGAGGTTGAGCAGCCCATAGGCGACTGACAGCCCAACAATTCCACCACCAACGATTGCGTAATCTGATCCCATGTCGTGAGACTAGAGCAGTTTATTGACCAAAGCCATGTCTAAAGAAAGATGCGTTCTAGACTTAAGAGATGAATGTTAAGCGGCTTCACCTGTTTTTCGACATTGGCGTTACAAGCAGGAACGGGCCCTGCAAATCCTTTTGCTCTTGCCCCAAGGATCACATCAATTAAAGCAGGTTTTTCTATGTAATCTGCGAATGCCTGACTTATTTTTTCCAGCTGTTCTTTTTGGCTCACCGCTTCTTCCGCGTTAGTGAGCTTACAGCGTTCGGCTATTCCAGTGAGACCTGCGGTCATATACAACTGATTGAATGTGTGGGTCAGCCAACCTTGTGAATCCTTTGCCCTCTCAGGATCCAAATCGGCATGTAAGGCACGGGATACATCAACTGAGGCAGCAACCATATTTCCGGCGGTGTCACCGCAGCCCATTTTCTCTGACTCTAGTTGAGCTGCCTTTTGGATTTGAAAGATGAGTTGCGGTTGCAGTGTTTGTTGCAGCAGCTGATTGACTTGACCAACGCGCCATTCAAACTCACCTCTTTCCGGCAGTTGTAGTGTGCGGCAGCGCTGCTCCAACCACCAGCTGCCAGCAATCATAGCGAAACCATCCATTTGGTGACCGGGAGAGGTGGGCTTCGTTTCTTCAGCAAGTGTCGAGGTCGAAAAGCCGAGAGCAAAACCTAGGCAAAGTAACCCAGCTTTACCCAATTTTGTGAAGGAGATTTGGGTGCGCATTTTCGTTCCTATTTCTAGTCAATTTACTGATGGAAAGTGGCGGTGAGGCTTTTCTCTAACCGTTCCATTCGTCTGGGTTGTTGAGGAAATCCCTAACAGTTTTTGCGCCTGAAGCGTCAACATAACCTTCTTCTTCAGCCAGCTCAATAACATCCCACCAGGTAGTGAGGCCGTGGAGGCTGACACCTTCGTCACTCAGGAGTTTGATGCCTTCTGGGAAAATGCCGTAGTGGAAAACAACAAAGGTGTGGTCGCATTGTGCACCGGCTGTGCGAATAGCGTTAACGAAATTCAACTTGGAACCACCATCTGTGGCGAGGTCCTCGACCAACAAGACGCGATCGCCTTCTTTGATGACACCTTCAATTTGCGCGTTCCTGCCAAAGCCTTTTGGCTTCTTGCGGATATAGGCCATTGGCAGTCCCATGCGCTCGGCGATGAAGGCTGCGAAAGGGATGCCTGCTGTTTCGCCGCCAGCAACGACGTCGAATGCCTCGTGACCAACGTTGTTATACAAGGCTTCTACGCCCATATCCATCAACCTCGCTCTTGCTCTTGGAAAGCCGATGATCTTGCGGCAATCCACATAGACAGGGCTTTTACGGCCTGAAGTGAAAGTAAACGGTTCTTCAGGACGAATAAGCACTGCTTCTATTTCGAGTAAGATGGATGCTGCGATTTGGGCGGAGGTTTTGCTGTCTGACATAATGGCGAGGAGTCCCTTTCGATTCCGCCATCTTCTAAACTGCTGCCATCATGAATTCAATCCTGAGACATCCGGATTTGTGACAGCAGGTGGTGACAGGCCAGTTTCTTCATGCCATTCTGGGCGAAACAACAATTTGCGTTGGATCTATGCTTCAATCTCTCACCTACGCCCATTTGATTGCGATCGCGATTCTACTCGCTTCTTGGGGAAGTTATGGTTTCGTTTTAGGCAAATTTGCTCAGGGAACTTTGAGCTCAAAACTATCCATAGTGCGACTACATTGGGTGATGGCTTCTGCTGACCGTGTTCAAAAGCCTTTTGACGGAATATTGCTGGGTCATATTATCAATTCAGTGGCTTTCTTTGGCTCGGCAACTCTCTTAGTGTTAGCCGGTGTCATTGGTCTCTTCGCGTCGATGACATCCATTCAAGAGGTGGTACAGGCGCTTCCCTTCGTTGCCCATACGTCGATTGAAGCCTTCGCGGTCAACATATTGGTGATTGGATTTCTGCTAACTTTCTCCTTCTTCCTTTTTACTTATTCGCTTCGTAAATTTGTTTATTTGGTTGCTATTGTTGGTGCTTTACCGACAGACAGCGACCATCCAAAACGCCATGAATTGTTTGAGGCGGCTTCGATCGTTTTGTCAGAAGCGATAAAGTCCTTCAACTCAGGCATTCGAGGTTA
>CAJQQJ010000372.1 GCA_905480445.1 uncultured Alphaproteobacteria bacterium
AGAAGCATGAGAATGTCAAATTAGTGTGATAGTCGAGGCAGAGGCAGCTTTTATAATGTCTTCTATGGCTGTTCTAGTCGTTGCCCGCCGGCCAAGAACTCATCAATAACCTCTGTCAAACGGTCTTGGCCGAAAGACGGGTTGTGACCGCCGTGAACAACTGAAACTGGGAGCTCACGTAAACGTCTCAGCGAGTGCTCATAAACTTCTGTGTCGGAGTGGTAGGCGAAATCGATCAACCCACCATCATAGATAACATCACCGCTGAACAGGATTTGCGTCTTTGGGTCGTATAGAGATATGGCACCGGGTGCATGACCTGGCAAATGGAAAACGTGAAAGACACGATCGCCGAGATCTAAAACGTCACCTTCATCAAGATAGCCTGTAAGGGGCGCAGGCTTAACGGCATAGGTTTTCCAGTCAAATCCATCGTAAGGAACGGCCGTAAAAACCTCTGCTGTCACAAAATCATCGGCCAGGGTATTGTAACCAGTGGGTTCTGCGTAAACTGCTTCATCTGCTTTGTGCGCCAGATGACAGTTAAATTCGTGCGCGCCGCCGCGGTGATCAAAATGACAGTGGGACGAAATTGCCGTCACTTCTCTGCCTGCCAATTGAGCGACAGTGGGCTTTAGCGGTACAACGCCCATGCCAGAATCAACGAGCAAATCCTGATCTCGGCCTCGAATATGCCAAATATTGCAGCGCATGTCGGGCGATATGTGTTTCTCTTGTATGAGCGAAACACCGTCACCCACTGAAATGACATCAAAAAAATCCTGAGACCAATGATTACTGCTTGTCATTTCTTGCCTTCCAATCAAACTGCTGTAATCTCAACTTTCTAGTTTCCATGTTGATTGTAAAGAGTCAATTTTGCCCCTCGCACCCTTAGATGACACAATCACGCTTAGTCAGCTGACAAACAATCCTTATCCGGCTTACCGCGAGTTCAGGGCAAAGACGCCTGTACTTAGAGTGAAAGCGCTCGGGCGGACACTTCTGACCAAAGCTGAACATACGAAGGCCGTTAAAGATAACCCAGTTCTTTTCAGTTCGGATGATCCCAACACCCCGATGGAGCGCGCATTTCAGGCAAAAACATTGATGCGACGTGATGGCGAAGATCACATGCGGTTGCGTAAAGCGATGATGCCGGCTTTTTCGGCAAAGAATATCCGTGAGGTCTGGTCCCCGCTTTACATGGAGGTTGCTGAAGACTACGTAGGAAGGCTTCCTCGTGGCGAAACAGTTGATTTCTTTACGGCTTTGGCTGGGCCCGTTGCTGCCCGTTGTTTGGCGCACCTTTTAGGAATTGAGAAAGCAAACGACGAAGAGATGCAGTTTTGGTCGCAAGCTTTGATTAACGGCGCCGGTAACTTCGGTTGGCAGCCAGGGCCATTTGAAATTAGTGACGAGGCCAATAGTCAAATCAATAAGTGTATCGACGAAGCAGCCGTGGGATTTAGAGAAAACCCTAACCAATCCGCTTTATCTGTCATGGTTAATGCGGATAATCCAATCGAGATGGAACACGTCTGTTCGAACATTAAAATCGCAATTGGTGGTGGTCTCAATGAACCACGTGATTCTCTAATGACAGTGGTTTACGGCTTGCTGACCAACCCTGAGCAACTTGCAGCAGCCAAGGAAAATTCAGGCCTCTGGATGGTCGCTTTCGAAGAAGCTATCCGATGGGTTGCTCCTATCCAGGTTAGTTCTCGTTTGGTTATACAAGACACGGAGATCGGAGGTTTTTCGATCCCCAAAGGCGACACTGTCATGACCAGCCAGGCATCAGCCAATCACGATGAAGATGCCTATGAAGACGGTCATCTATTCAATGTATTTCGGAAGAAGGCATCCCATCAAGCATTTGGGAACGGACCACACTTTTGTATGGGCACACATATCTCCAGACGCATGGTCGGAGAGATTCTGTTGCCGTTGTTGTTTGATCGATTTCCAAATCTGTCATTGCCAGATCCAGACAAGGTGATATTCAAAGGGTTCGGTTTTCGTGGCCCTGTCGTCATGCCAATCACACTAAACTAGAAAGGCGCAAAGTGCCCACTATTCACATTGTTAATGAGACTGAATTGCGCGAGGTCGTTTCTTTGGATATGACATCCGTTGAGGTCGTTGAGCAAGGTTTTGTTGCCTTGGCTTCTGGCAAAGTTCAAATGCCGCCGATCATGCATATGGAGATCCCTGAGTTTAACGGAGAGATGGATGCCAAGTCGGCTTATGTACCCGGCTTCGATTGTTTTGCGATGAAAGTCAGCCCAGGTTTCTTTGATAATCCAAAGAAAGGTCTGCCAAGTCTTAACGGTCTTATGGTGCTGTTCTCGTCGGAAACTGGTGTTGTAAAATCCGTTCTGCTCGACAACGGGTACTTAACCGAAATCAGGACAGCAGCTGCGGGCGCTGTGGCGGCTAAGTACTTGGCACGCGACAACATAGAAACTGCGGGAGTTCTGGGGACAGGTGGCCAGGCTCGTTACCAAATGGAAGCTCTCCATCTGGTTCGGCCCTTTAAAAACTTGGTTGTTTGGGGCAGAAATGCAGAGAACGCCAAACTTTGCGCAGACGATCTAGGCCAGAGGCTGAATGTAAATGTCAGTGTTGCTGATAATCCAGACGCTGCGGCTTTAGCCTCCGATGTTCTAGTAACGGCTACGCCATCTAAAGTACCACTCATCACTGAAGAGGGCCTACATCCAGGGCTTCACATCACGGCGATGGGCTCTGACGCGCCTTATAAGACAGAAATTGCAGCAGACGTTACTGCCTCAGTCGACCGGCTAGTAGTCGACTCTCTAGCACAGTCTATCAAACAGGGAGAGTTACGCTTAGTTGTAGAGGCAGGTCTAAACTATACTGCCTTTGAACTTGGCCAGCTTTGTAATGGTTCCGTACCTGGACGCCAAAACAATGATGAGATCACGCTTTGTGATCTGACTGGAACAGGGGTTCAAGACACGGTTATCGCGACCCAAGCTTATAATCTTGTGACGAAGGCTGGATCGGGCCAAGCTTTCGAAAGTTAGATCTCATGGTTTCAAAAGATCCTCTTCTACAGCCGTTCAAGCTGAAAAACATAACTCTTAAAAACCGCATTGTTTCGACACCTCATGCACCGGCTTATGTGACACCAGATTCGATGCCGGGTGAGCGCTACCAACGCTATCACGAGGAGAAGGCTAAGGGCGGGCTGTCGATGACCATGTTCGGTGGCTCATCCAACATCGCGCCTGATTCACCATCTGTCTTCGGACAGATCTATGCCGGGCACGACCGGATCATTCCCTATTTCCAGGAGTTCTCTGAGCGGATCCACCAATATGACTGTGCCTTGATCTGTCAGGTTACCCACATGGGCCGCCGAACGACTTGGCAGATGGCGGACTGGTTACCCGTACCGGCGCCTTCGCGGGTAAGAGAGCCTGCACATCGTGGCTTCCCCAAGGAAATGGACATTCATGACATTAAACGGATCATCAAATCTTACGGCGAGGGCGCTAGACGTTGTCGCGAAGGTAATCTTGATGGCATAGAACTCTTGCATCATGGGCATCTGCCGGATCAGTTCTTTTCGCCTTTAACAAATCATCGTACTGATGATTATGGTGGTTCCTTTGAAAACCGATTGCGGTTTACCTTAGAGACACTTGAGGAAATGCGTCGCCAGATCGGCGATGAGAAAATCCTCGGCATCAGGATAACTGGTCAAGAAAAGAACCCTGCTGGTAATCAGGTCGAAGAATGTGTTCGCGCCGCCAAAATCATCGAAGAAAGTGGTCTTGTAGATTACTTTACAGTCAACGGCGGCAACATCGGTACTGACCATGAACTGGCCTATCATATGCCGGGCATGGCGGCTCCGCTTGCACCTTGGTTAAAGATGGTTGAGATGTTTGGTAAAGAGCTTAGAACTCCGATCATACATGCCTGTCGTATCAACGACTTAGCCACTGCGCGGTATGCGGTTGAGAACAATGTTCTTGATTTAGTCGGAATGACTAGATCCCACATCGCTGATCCTTACATTGTTAAGAAACTGGAAGAAGACCGCGAAGAAGACATTCGCCCTTGTGTCGGCGCTGGCTATTGTCTTGATCGTATTTATCAAGGAGGTGAGGCACTTTGTGCGCATTCAGTCGCGACCGGTCGTGAAGACAAAGTTCCCCATGAAGTACCAAAATCAACAGGTCCAAAGAAAAAGATTGTTGTCGTTGGTGGTGGCCCAGGGGGCATGGAGGCCGCCCGGGTATCGGCGGAGCGGGGTCATGACGTTGTTCTTTTTGAAGCAAACTCATCCCTGGGTGGTCAGATCTCCTTGGCTCGGAAGGCTGGTTGGCGCAAAGATATAGGTGGCATCGTCGACTGGTATGAATTTCAGTTGCAAAAGCTCAATGTTGATATCCGATGGAACACTTATGCGGACGGTGAAATGGTTAAAGCTGAAGCACCCGATGTTGTCTTTATTGCGTCAGGCGGAATTCCCGATACCGATTATGTGCCTGGCGGTGAAAATGCGTTGTCGGTTTGGGATGTTCTAAGTGGGCAGGAACTTTCTGGCTCAATTCTTGTTTACGACGACAATGGTCAACACCAGGCACCTTCAGCCGCTGATTTTCTCGGCCAAAAAGACGGCACAGAAGTAGAGCTGGTTACGCCAGACCGGCATGCAGCCATGGAGATGGGCACCTTAAGTTCACCGATCTATATGGAACACTTTTATGCTAACGGCGTGAAAGTTCAGGCAGACCATCGCCTCAAATTTGTAGAAAAAAGCGGCAACAAATTGAAAATTACGTTCACCAATGAATTCGCCGGACCGGAGATGGAACGGTTGGTTGACCATATTGTTGTTGAACATGGCACTTTGCCACTTGATGAGGTCTTTCATGAATTGGTGCCGGACTCATCAAACGGTGGAGTTACAGATTATGACGCTTTGGTAGATGACGAAGTCCAACCGAACCAGGGTGAAGGCTATCAACTCTTTCGAATTGGTGATGCTGTCACGAGCCGCAATATGCATGCCGCGATTTATGACGCCATGCGGATTGCCAAAGACCTTTAATCTCTGCGACTAAAATAGTTATCTGGAAACGAGTCCTGCATGAAAATCAAAAAGATCGATGTTTTCCAAAAGGAACTGAAGGTCGTCAATGGCCCTTATGTGTTTTCAGGAGGCACTATGGATGCATTGACCACTACGTTGGTGCGTCTAACCACGGATAACGGCATTGAAGGCTGGGGAGAGACTTGTCCTCTAGGACCGACCTATCAACCCAACCATAGCTTAGGAGCTTTAGCCGCTATTCAAGAATTGGCCCCAAAGCTCATTGGACAAGTAGCATTGCCGAACGTCCTCCGGGACGCCATGAGCCGTTTCTTGAAGGGCCATAAATATGCAAAGGCGGCTTTTGATATCGCCGTTTATGATATTTTAGGTAAAACACTTAACCAACCAGTTCATGCTCTGTTGGGTGGTGCGTTGAGGCAGTCAGTCCCAAGCTATTACGCGATCTCAATGCTAAGTCCTGAAGAGACTGTTCGTGCGGTAATTGCCAAACAAAAGGAGGGCTATAAAGCTCTACAGATCAAAATTGGTTGCGGTGATATCCGACAAGATGCCGAGGTTTTGAAGAGTGCTTATGCTGTTTTGCAGCCAGGTGTAAAACTAGCTGCTGACGCTAACAGAGCCTTGACGACATCCGAAGCTATTCAACTCAGCAATTTGGTCGTCGATATCCCGGTGGCATTCGAGCAACCCTGCAACTCGCTCCATGAAATAGAAAGTTTGAGAGGGCGCATCAACCATCCTATCTATCTTGATGAAGCAGCCATTGATGTCGAAACAGTTATGACAGCATTTGGCAAAGGGCTTTGTGATGGCTTAGGCATGAAAGTAACCAGAGCTGGAGGGCTGTCTCCTATGATAGTGATCCGAGACATGGCCCTAGCCTCGCGCAAACATATGAGCGTCGATGACAGTTGGGGTGGAGACATCAT
>CAJQQJ010000373.1 GCA_905480445.1 uncultured Alphaproteobacteria bacterium
CGAAAAATAGGCAAACAAATTATTTTTCTTTTAATATGAGTTAGTTATCCGGTTTTCTTACTGTTGCGTCCACGTATAGTTATGCAAGAATCCGCATGTAACTAGCTTTTTTATTACGGTTTTTACGGGGTACTAAAACGCAAAGGAGTCTCCGCAAATTGCTTTTCATACGGCATTTTAGGAGAGTGAAATTCGTCCGAGTCAATTCATAAGACCTCAAGTCAAGTGATTCTATCAGCAGTGATTCGCATCGAATTTGGTGTCAACTGGACCTTGTGAATTTCGCATTTCGCAAGAGCGCCCCCTAAGCCATTTCATAATGCAAATCAGAATAGCAATTCGAGCCAAAACCGGAGCAGAATCTCTTCATTGGATTTCGCTAAAACAACCCCTAAAACCTGTAAGACAGTGATCAGATCAGTAACAAGACCACCGAAAAAATGCCCCTTGGATGAACACGAATCGATTGAGAAAACCTAGACTTCGCCCATCACTTTTACAGATCACAGGTTTTCTTGAGGCCCATGCAGATCCATTCAAAGCCTGTAAAAACGAGCGATAACCCTAGAAACAAGCATTTCCTTCTTGCCATTTTGGTAAAATGTTCACTAATTGTTCTTTTTTAGAAAACGTGATATTGACCGATGTATAATGTAGATCTTCCTGAACCCTACTCCGATCTCAATGACGAGCAAATCAACAAGCTGGTGCCGCTAGAGGTATGGCGGCAAGCCCGGCGTGGTGTCACCATTCGGTGTTTGTGCTGTCAACGTAACCTTCACATCTCAACTAAGGTTCTGCTTGCCAAGGCCAGCATTCACCCAACCCTGACGGTTCAACAGCTAAACAAGCAACAAAGGTTTCGTTGCCAAGTCTGTGGCAGTAAAAACGCCAAAGCCTCCATTGAACGTACCTCCCCGCCTTTTAACTAGAGGCCTATTCTATGTACCCAATTTATGTACCCAGCTCGGCCCTGCCCTAAAATTGCCTAAATAGAAGCGAAATCTATCTTAGTTAAAACTTGAATTGTTTTGGGAAAACGCAACATGAGAAAATTGCTCGCCGTCTTGGCAATCTTGCCACTCTTCGCAATAGCCGCCTGCGAAGAAGGAACCGATCTCTATGACAAAATTGACAAGCGAATTAACGGTAAATGGTCCGGGGAAATTTACTCCAAGGTCCTTCATATCAAAGGTAAAATGACAGGCCGGATCTGGCAGAAGGAAAAAGACCTCAGCGGTAGAATTACGATTGATATTGGTGAGCCTGGCTATTTTAGCTGTGTTGATAATGCCAAATTCATTGGCAAGATTAGTGGCTTAGGTTTCTACGGCGCCCTCTACGGCGATAATGGAACAGAAGCAACGATGCGTGGTCACTTAGTTGGCGATGATCAAATCCAAGGAAACTACCGCGTAACAAAAGGGCAATGCGCCGGCGATAACGGTGTCTTCGCAGTTCAGCCCAAAAACATGAAGCGCTAACAGGCGATCTCAATCCAATCATCGAGATTAAACAACGGGTTGAGAGGCTGAAATGCTCCTTGGCCTGTTGTTTGCTTTTCGAGCCACCTGGGCTCTATTACGCCACTATCTGAACAGAACAGAAAGTTCATGCGGAGAAAGTCTAATGAAAAAAGCAATCTACCGCGCCCTAATGTCTGCATCAATTGCAGTGCCTGTTTACGCAATATTGACATATTTCTTTACCGACTACGGCTCTGTGACGAGCGTGGTCGCATTCGGTCTTGTCTTTTTTCTCTTAACCGCCTTAGTCAATTTCCTCTCGTTTAGGCGCCATAACAGGTAGCGAATGAAGCAACCAACGACACAAATGTGCTGTCTCTGAAAGCTAACTCGCTGCCTTTATCTAATCCGTGCGATCCGCTGGAGAATTTGGTAGGAGTATTGAATGATCACAACTCAACAGCAGATAATCGAGATTGTTAATCGGCACGCGATGAAAGCACAGCAAAGTCAATATGATCGCCGCGTTACGATCAGCGCTGTCGCCGCTGTACGCAAGGTTGTTATGTCAATCTCGACAGACTTGCCGCAAGCAGATTATACCCGCGAAACTATTGATCAGCTAAGTGAGCTGTTGAGCGACTACTATGATCCCGACGGCGAGTACACCTCTGGCAAGGGGACTGTCGGAGATTTGGTCTACGAGATAAAACGCCATCTGGAGCCCAAAGGCTCGTAACTCCTCGGTTTTCTTCGTCGTTCAGCCTTAGTTTCGTGACGGAAAGATGCCGTCATAGGCGATGCAATAGCGCAGAACGATCGTTGGACGACCTGCGCTCACAGTTTTATTGCCAGGCGCGATTTCCGTGGTTTCCTGGCCACCCTTTTGCCCCAAGCTATAGTTACTTAAGCCTGGACCTTGCCCAACATGGATCGGTGTCCGACCACGTAGATCTGGCAGGGCAAAAGTTGTGCGTCCATCACCGCCATAGGTCGTACCATAGAGCGAATAAAGGGACTGGTGCTGGCTGATCGAAAGCAACTGACCGTTGGCCTCTGCCCAACCACGCGGACAAAAGGTCATGCCGGTAATCATGATCTCACCCAAAAAGGGCGATGATCTGGCAAAGGAAGCCTGGCTGGGCAGTCCAACAAAAGCCGCCAGGAAAATGCCAATGGTTTTCAATGCGATAGATCTACTGAAATGTAACAAAGTCCTGGTTTCCTTGCCTATGTAGCCTGACTAAATTTTTAGTTCCGCGACGGATAATTGCCAATTAAAGCAACGCAATACTGCATAACCAAATAAGGCTGATTGATCGACATAGCCTCGCTGCCTCTTTTCGCGTCCAAATAATCTGTTCCACTGCGTTGTCCTTGGCCACCGTTGCCGTAGCCCGTTTCTTTGCTAATATGAGCTGGTGCACGCCCCCGCAAATCTGGTATGCCAAAGGTTGTTCGCCCATCTCCACCGTATATCGTGCCATAGAGTGAAAAGAGAGCCGAGTAGCTGGAAACTGGTAGAAGCTTACCATCCGCTTCCGTCCAACCGCGTGGACAAAAGTTGAAGCCAACCAAAAGCACGTCACCCAAAAAAGGATCGTCGTCATACCCCCCGCTATAACTTGCAGCGGGCAGCGTCACAACAGTCTGTGACTGTGAAGCCAACTTGGGCGTGGGAGAAGAAACATCACCCAACAGAGGTCCGATCTGATCCAACGCCAACACAAAAAGAGGGGCCGCCACTTGTTTCTCAAACGTGCGAACGGAAGGCAGAAAGGCCCTAGCAGCCAAGGCAGCAGCGAAGAACAACAGACCGAGTGAAGCCACGATTGACCGACGCCTAAAGATTTTCGTAATCAACCAGCCTAAACTCAGCACAGTCAACGCCAAAACTGCAGCGACCACTGCAAATTCTCTGTTCGGTTTAGGTTCGCCGTAAAGAAACGAGAAAGCAAAACCAGCGGCCAAGATGGCGAGAGCCAAAAGGATCAACGTGAGGAGCAGCGATCCCAGTATAGAAAACAGAGAGGATCGGTTTTTTGAGCCCCTTGGTACCGACCTCTTCGTCTGCTTTTTTGATTGAGCCTGATCGTCACCAGTCTGTGCAGCTGCGCGGTCGTCGTTCCAAACAGAAAACAAAATGTCGTTCGGCTGAAGAGTCTGCATCAGCGAAACGTCTACTTCCACCCGACCATCGGCTGGTGCCACAACATTGCGTGCGCCCTGGGGTGTCTCAATCGAAAGGATATAGTCACCGCGACTGACGACCGATGCATCGACATCGGGTCGGATCGCCACAACGTGCGCTGGGTGAAGTGCCGGATCAGAGGGCATTTGCACTTTGGTTGGTCGTCTAGCAGTGTCCATAAAATGATTATGCCGTGAAATCAAATCACAGTGCAAGACCTATTCATTGGCTGCGGTTTTTGCTATTTATGAGTGAGGGTCACGGCGTTATTCGCGCTGTTTTCTCTTTCAACGCACAGGCCGAAACAGCGGTTAGGTCTAATGCTTGACCCCCTTAGGTGCAAGGGTGAAAGTGAATCGGGATAAAGAACCACAAACCTTGTTTGCTGAAGCTATCTGGACGATTCAACACTGGCGCCGGCATGAGGTAATGAGGATCACATTGCCAGCGCTTCAATTCGGAGGAAATCTACTATGAATTTCATGCGTTCTCTCGGCTTTGCTGCTGTCGGTTTTGCCGCCGCCATCACCCTTTCAAGCCCCGCTGCGGCGGACGTCTGGTGGGAAACTGAAAATGGCACCTTATATTGGGACGGAACCGTCGATGACTACGGCGTTTTCCGCTACATGCTGCGCGATCAAAACAATGCAATGGACAAGAACAGCGCCTTCTTCATTGATGGCTTAGGCCCTCTTTACACTTCTGGCGGCAGCATGACCGGCAAGTACGAAGGCCTTTGGTTCAAGTATGGTGGCCGGCAAAGGACTTGTGATTTCGAGGTAGAGGATCCCAATGGCGTCACAACAAAAGCATGGGGCAGCCTATCAATTGAGTTTAAAGCAGACGAAAACTATTTCACGCTAAAGCTTGCAAATTGTGAACACTCCGAAATCTCCACTACTCTTAACGGTACACCTGGACTCTAGGTCGAACTAACCTGACTAGTCAAAAGGTCTCAACATAGCAAAGAGGGCACAGCCACCGGCCATGCCCTCTTTTTTGCGCTCCGTCCCCAGTCGAAAGAGTTCGGAATTCAATTGGCCTGATTTAGAACTTGTACATCCAGTAATTCAGGAATGACCAAGCGTCGGAGTCGACGTTAAGCGTCGTGTTGTTTGCCTGCTCGTAGACGACCTGACCTACGATTGAATATTGCGGCATTGGCGACCATTCAACGGAACCAGTGCCATAAATCACTGCAAAATCGACAAGACCATCACTCTTTGCAGTGTAACTACCACCAGCGTGCCATGTCATAGTCTCGGAAAGCGGGCCTGATAGAGATCCGCCAGCACCCCAACTGTCTCCGTCAAGAAGAACAGTATTCAAAGGATGACTGCTGTGCCACGCAAGATTTTGATCGTCAGAGTATACACCGAGACCCGTTAACAAAAGCGGACCTAAGTCGACAGATGCCGACGCGGCAACCGCCCAACCATCTTCATCTGTCGCGACCGTTGATTCATCATCGAACCCAAGAATACCGGACACAACGATATCTGCTGGACCAGCAGATAGTTGAATGTTGGCCGTGATATCAAAGAATTCGGGATCAACTGTTGAGGAAGGGTCCTCAATCGCAACAGCCGCTTTGATACCAGGTGCAGGCTCTAAAGTGACACGCAATTGCTGGCGACGGGTAATGTTGTTACCTGGGCTGAGTGGGTCACCGTTCCAATCCCAATTTGATAGATAAGGCTGGCCCTCGCTCCAAAGCGAATTGGTTTGACCAGCGAGGATCATGCCGACCTGACCGTAAGCATGGCGAATGCGTAAAACATCACCGGCAGCGCCAGTGTTGGCAACATTACCGGCCGATGTATTGAAGTCAGCTTCGATACGTGCAGTGAAAGCACCGAGCGCACTGTCGCCTTCGGCCTTGAAACCGAAGCGGGTGTAGTTAGTGCTTATTGACCAATAATCTTCTTCAAAGTTGTTATCAATCAGTCCATTCGGGTGGACACCGTTGACTCCATAATTCAACACTGAACCTGCTGACGCTGGACCGCCACTCAAGTTACCCGTGTGATAGCCAAGCATAAGGCCTGTGCGGCCATTGAAAGTTACGCGGAAACTGTCGTCGCCTTTGAGGTCCTGAACAGAGGGCTGTGATGGTGCCTCAGAGCGGAAAATAGGAAGGCCAGACAAGATGTCGGGGCCAGATGCCATTGCAGGGCTGCCAATAAACAGCGCACTGCCTGCCAACAAAATAGTGGCAAAGTTCTTATTAGAAATCATCAAAATCTCTCTATCAAATATAGAGGCCAGCCTAGGGCTAGAGCCTTGGGGTCCGTTAAAATTTCTCGCAGTTAAATGCTTGTTTTAAATTATTGGATCATAAAAATGTTATAACCTGCTGAAAAAATACACAAAATTCCATGGATTTCAACAACTTACGTCATTTTCAGGAGTCGTCAGGAGTCGAATCCGAACCTGTTTTGTCGGCGACTCTGATGGCTCCGGAGTCATGGAGATTCGTTCTTATCACGACTCTTACAGCCTCGTGGCCCCGCTCCCAATTTTGGGAGGAGCTTGTTCGTCAATAGAATAAAAATTGGCCAACTTGAGTGATTGCATAAATGCATTGGTGCACTTCAAAGGCTAAAGTCTGTTCCGCTCGAGGCTTCAGACAAAAAAAGGCCCCGAGAAAACTCGAGGCCTACGACAACTTAGTGGGACGTTAGTTTAGAACTTGTAGATCCAGTAGTTCAGGAATGACCAAGCTTCTGAATTAGTACCTGCAGTAGGACGGTTGAGTTGCTCGTACACGACCTGGCCAGTGATTGTATATTGTGGCATTGGCGACCACTCAACGGCAGCCGTTCCATAGATAGCTTCTAAGTCAATGTCATCGCGTGTTGTGGTGTAGCTACCACCGCCATACCAAGTAACTTGATCAGACAGGGAACCACTCAAAGAGCCACCGGCTCCCCAGATACCACCGAAGCCAGTCGTGGCGATGTTTGCCGCAGCATTCCGGCTGTCCATAACACCACCGCGGAAGGCAGTATTGGAATCATCACTGTAGACACCCATGGCAGTCGCATCCATGCCCTCTAGATCGAACTGAGCTGAAACAGCGACGGCATAGCCGTCCTCCTCCTGCATGACTGTCGTTAAAGGGATGATACCCGTATTTCGGTCATCAAAGCTATAGAGACCAGAAGCGGTGATCAACGCAGGACCAGCCTGGAATTGGATGTTACCAGCGATATCAAAAAATTCTGTGTCTGTGCCAGCACCCGGATCTTCGATTGCGATTGCGGCCTTCACACCTGGCATAGGCTCAAAAGAATAGCGCAACTGCAAACGTAGAGCAATGTTGTTACCAGGGCTCAAGGCATCACCATTCCAATCCCAGTAGGAAAGGTAAGGATGACCTTCGTTCCACAATGACCAAGTTTGACCAGCAAGGATTGAGCCTACTTCACCATAAGCGTGGCGAATGCGGAATGTATTACCAGCCGTTGTATTGAAGTCACCTTCAATTCTGGCTCTAAATGGACCCAAAGCCGTGTCGCCGTCGGCTGTAAAGCCAAAGCGTGTGTAATTCGTGCTGATTGACCAAGCTTCGTTTTCATTGTGCGTCGCCGCAGGGGCATTGAGAACACCACCAGAATTGGTCAATGAGCCAGCAGTTGCAACGCCACCAGTCGTCGTGATGTCGCCTGTATGGAAACCAAGCATCAAACCTGTGCGACCGTTAAAGGTAACAGTGAAATTGCTTTCCGGCTCAAGCGCGATAGGCGCTACAGGCGGTGTTACGACAGGAGCAGGTGTTTCAGCAGTTGAAACAGTTTCTGAGCGAAAGATCGGCTCAGTTGAAAGAATGTCTGGGCCAGAAGCGTTAGCGATCAAAGAAACTGCAAACAGGCCACTAGCTAGAGCTGTGGCTCCTAAAACTTTCGTATTCGTTTTCATGAGTAAGTACCATTATTATAACTTGTATTAAAAATTCCCAACCAAAGGCTGGCTTAAAAAAAGTTGGCTAAAAAGCCGACCCGTATAAAAACTCGGGCTTGCCTAAAAGCTGTCATACCTGGAGTCGTGACGCAAGCGAATCCGAATCCAGCCGATTCGATAACTGCTCACTGTGGTATTTTTGTCACGAATTCCGGCGACTCCGAGGCGAAATCTGGATTTTGTTTGGATTTCAGCGGATGTAACCTGCCTTAATCAATGGAGATCAGGCGCAAAATTTTTCGTAAATCACCGTCTAGAACAGAGACTGGGCCTATCTTTTGACTACTCGTAAGCACTTGTTTTGAGTGATCTCTTCTCTACTCGCTGCCAAAAACACGCTCGACTTTGGACGGCTTGGTTAAACCCAGAACTGGGATCTAGCTATTGTAAAGGTTACCCTTATCGTTGTGCCAAGCGCCAACCTGCAACCCAAGCAATGAGAGAGAAAGGGACAAAAGCGATGAAAATCCAGAAAGCTGCAGCCTGAGCACCAGCCACTGTTACAACTTCACCAAAACCAAAAGAGTTGGCGACAATACCGGCCGCAGCCGCGCCAAAAGCAAATCCAACTTGCTGCATTGTAGGAATGGCAGAAGCGGTCTCGTCTGCTTCATTCTCTCGAGTGTGCTCCGTTATTCGCTTCACAACAAATGCCCACATCACACCGAAACCAGCGCCTTGAAGCCCTGCAAATGCCAGTATTGCCCAGATAGATCCAGATTCCATCATCAAGGCAAAACCGATCAGTGCAAGGTTCAGGAGGCCAGTGCCCAGCAAAATGAGTACTTTTTCATTGGGTTTCTTGAACCAAGCAATGATAACAGCAGCGCCTCCCCAACAGACGGATTCAAAAGCAATCACATAGCCAGCTGCAAGGGGGGAAATTTCGTGGATGGTCTCCAACATGATGGGGCCATAGACCATGAAGGACATAGAGGCGATGGAAGCCGTCAGTATTAACAAGAGCCCTGCCCCAATCGGATTTGATAGAGTCAAAGGCTTGCTCGGAAACATGCGAGAGGATTTTTGTTTGCTGTCCAATCTCAACGCCTGGGAAAAGAGAACTAAGGCAATCAGACACAAAATTGTCGAGCGAACCAATTCAACTTCGGCACCAGCGAAAGCGATTGCCAACACAGACAAACTGATTAGCGATAACCTCAACAAAGGAAACGTTGGCGCTTCGGCTTTTTCTGGCGGGGCCAACTTCGGCGAAGTAACCAAGGCTAAGACAATGAAAACAGCCGCTTGCACCGCAACAGCCACAAAAGCCATGCGCCAGTTTCCGAAAGTCGCGAAAGTGCCGCCCACCATAGGCCCGGCAAAAGCCGACATGCTCCAGATCGCAGACACCATTGCCAAGACCTTCGGTAACAAGGCAGAATCAAACCATTGCCTAATAGCGACGTATGCGAGAGCGACCAAATAGCCACCCCCTATGCCCTGGCAAAACCTGCCAGCCAAAACGATGTTCATATCTGGTGCGAGAGCGCAAATCATGCTGCCAACCAGATAGAGCCCCCCTGCCAAGCCTAGCCCGACACGCAGACCCGTTAGACGCACTAAAGTCCCGGTAGAGGACCCAGCAAGGATCGAACCCAACAAATAGAGCGAGAAAGCCCACCCAATCAAATTACCGCCGCCGAACTCACGAACAGCACTGGGCAAAGTCGTAGCTGCCAACAAACTGCTCGCGGCGTGCAACCAGACAGCAAAACAAAGAAGAATGAGCTTTAAGCTATTTTCGCGGGAAAATATCGTCTTTGGGTTTGAGGCTGGTTGGCTCATTTCGTTCATGCTGTTTACTCGACAATTCAGTGGTTAGATTTGATTACATGGCTTGTAATCCCTCAAGTCCACTTGAGGTCAACTGATTTATTTGTCGCCCCCCAAAAAGCCCTGCAAAGCCGACTTCACCGCTGGCATAACTTCGTCAATGAACAGTTTCATCGATTTTTGCGCCCAGCCGTAGGGCAAATCAGCAAATTGCATAAAGGCGGAGAAGTGAGTGATTTTGTTGGACTTGAGCTCCTGGACCAGCTGCTCAGCCAACTCTTCCGGTCCGCCAAACAAACAGCGTTCTAAGATCTCATCCACTGTTGGCTCGCCTTCAAAGACTGAGTCATCCAATAAAGCACCCGACATAGCAGGTTGTAGCTGGCGCATGTTGGTGGCATAGCGCCCATGCCTCAGTGCCTCTTCGGCAGCAAGTTGCAACTGTGATTTGTCTTTGGTGACAAAGACCATTCTTTGCAATGCATAGGGGAAGTCGTCATTGATCTGGAGTTCAGCCGCAGTCTCCGACAACAAACCGCGCACTGTCGCGATGACCGCTGGCGGTGCCAGCCCTGGCGTCATCAAGGCAGTTGCACCGCGCTCTAGAATAAGCCTGCGGATTTCTGGTGCTGATCCAACCGCGAAGGTCTGGAAAGACTTTTGATAAGGTTGGATAGACAAGGCCGCGTCACGGATCTTAACAAACTCGCCTTCAAAATCGATCACACCAGTGGACTGCGCCTGCAACAGCGCATCCCAAACCTCTAAGCCCTGCGCCAATCTAGTCTCAAAAGGAATACCGAACTTTTCAAACTCCCTGGGCTGGTAGCCTGTACCAAGGCCCAACACAAACCGCCCCTCCAACAGTTGATCCGTCATGAAGATATCTTCGATCAAACGAAGCGGCTCATAGAAAGGCAAGACAACCACGGCTGGGCCAAGCTTGATGCGTTTTGTGTAACCCGCCAAGTGGCTGCACAACGCAAGGGGAGAAGAACAGATAGAATAGTTCGACAAATGATGCTCAGCCATCCAAGCTGTATCAAAACCGCCCTCTTCCGCCATGGAGACCAGAGTTCTAGTCTGTTGAAAGACCTCAGCATGGGTCACGCCAGAGCGCGGCAACGTCATCAAGTTAAAGAGCGAGAATTCCATCTTGTCCCCATTCAATATTCGGCGTTCACTATTCGATTCAAGTATTTGGACATTGTCCACCGCAAGAAATGCAACTATCCACTAGAGAACTCCAACCACAAGACCAGCGGTGAAGCAATGCCATACTCAGATTACCATCCGGAACTCATGGGCTCTGCCACCATTGAACCCTCTGGCGCTTTTGAGGCTGGCTCCTATCAGTCCTTCGTTCTGACCTATACAGCAGGGCGTTTTGGTATTGATGATACTGGCGGCATCAAGGTTGGCTTCCGCTTTGCCTCTGACATGAGCAAGCTGCAATTCGATGACCCAACTGGCGAAGGCTTCACAACAATCGAGGCCTCGAACGGTGCAACACTGGATGTCAAACAAGAGTTCAAGCGCAACATCCGCCCTTGGAGCAAGTCGCTCTTCATTGGCATCTCAGAGCACTTCCTGGCCGAGGCCGACACGATCACCATCCGCGTCGGTGACAACCGTCAGGGCTCCCCCGGTGTGCGCATTCAGACTTTCTGCGAGGCCGATCATCTCTTTCAGTTCTTTATCGACGCCGTCGCGACCTACGACTATGTGCCTCTGCCGGCCTCGCCCTCGATTGCCATCGTTCCTGGTAAGCCAAACCTTTTTCGGGCTTTCTTACCGACCAAAGTCGCCGTTGGTGAGCCCTTCCGCCTTTGCATCAAGGCTGATGATATCTGGGGCAATCCATCCGACCAAATAGAGGAGAAGCTCTATTTGGAAGGTGATGGCATTGTAGGGCTGCCAGAATCAATAACTTTCAAAAAAGGTGAATTCTCTGCGAATGTTGAAGGCCTGACAGTCGACAAGGCCAGGAAAGTGAAAGTGAAATTCACATCTGCTGGCAGTATCATCGGAGAGACCAACCCCTTGTTGGTGGTCGAGAAACCTGCCCTGCTGCATTACTGGGCCGACATCCATGGCCAGTCCAACGAGACTCTCGGCACCAATACAGCGCTGGACTATTTTACCTTTGGCCGCGACAAGGCCTTTCTTGATGTCTGCGCGCACCAGGGCAATGACTTTCAAATGACCGAGGAGTTCTGGAAAGAACTCAACCAAATCACACAGGACTTCGATAATCCCGGCAGCTTCGTAGCCATTCCAGGTTACGAATGGTCATCAAACACCGCCGTTGGCGGCGACCGTAATGTCTTTTACCGTCAAGAGGGCGAGGTCATGCATCGTTCTTCCCATATGCAGATTCCGGACCTCAGCGATGAAGAAACTGACGCCTACGACGCGCACGACCTATTCAAGAAGCTAGAGGGCAAGGATGCTGTCGTCATGGCCCACTGTGGTGGCCGTTATGCCAACATTGGCTTTGCCCACGACGGTCGCATTGAAATGGCGATGGAAATCCATTCAGCCTGGGGCACATTTGAGTGGCTGATCCGCGACGCGCTGGAGGCCGGGCATCGCATTGGCGTCGTCGCGAACTCCGATGGTCACAAAGGCCGTGTTGGCGCCTCCTACCCTGGTGCCTCCTTCTTTGGGGCATACGGCGGTTTGACTTGTTACATCGCGCCTCAGTTGGACCGAGACGGCATCTTCGAGGCCATCCGCGCTCGCCATCACTACGGCACAACTGGCACCAGGCTCTACATGGACGTGCAGGTTAGTGCAGCCGCTCCCTTGACACTCTATGATCGTGACCCCGATCTTTTCGACCGCATTAGTCTTTCAGAGGCCAAACAGGTGATGATGGGTGATATCGCAAAAACAACCTGTAAGACCGTCAATTTGAAAGCCCAGGTCATTGGCTCTGCACCCATCCAAAAGATCGAACTGCGGGACGGGCTTGAGACCCTAGAGACCTGGCATGGCTACGATGAAAGCCAGCTCGGCAAGCGCATCCGTGTACAGTTCGAAGGTGCCAAGTATCGTGGCCGCGCCCGTGCGCTGTCATGGGATGGCAGCTTGAGCCTAGAAGGCAATGCTATTGAACGCAGCCTGCAATTTAACTGTTGGAACCCCGAGCGCGGCCTCAAGCCTCAAGACGCCCATAATCTGGCTTGGTCCTTCGTGACCACAGGCAATTTCAACGGCTTTGACCTCTGGCTGGATGACAGCGACAGCGGCAAGCTTTCAATCTCAACACCCTTCGGTGAAACAACCATCGACGTCAGCTCTATCGGATTTGAGCCACAGTCTTTCTTTGAGGGCGGCCTAGGCCGAGCCATGAAAGTTTACCGCCTGCCAGACGAGTTGACTGAGAGTGACATAACACTGGAACGCGAGATCACATTGCACCAAGACCGCGACACACGCCCTTGGATCTGCGTCACCCAAATCGACGGGCACCAGGCATGGTCAAGCCCGGTATATTTGATGAAGTGACGGCTCCACCAAGTCCTCACTCTTCCCCGTCGAAGAACTGGGCCACTTGTCATTAGGCGTAAGCTTAGGAAATTCGGCCGCTTTCAGTTGGCATCTTCCAGCGAACAAGCAAGTTGTTCCCTGGAAGATGCCCTTCGCAATAAATACGGGGGAGTGGCCTGGTTTTGAGATTGCTCTAATCATAAACGGAAAACTGGTGAAGCAAGCAGACAATCTTGCGGAGCGCCAACCTACTCGTAGAGAGATTTAGTGTTACAAGAGCCTGTGTTTTCCAAATAGACTTCGAAGGTTGCAACATTGGCATAGGTCGAGGGTTCAGCCTCATTGATGTCTGCAGCCGCGACGTTGATTGAAATCGGGATGTTAACGAAATTCGTCAGACCTGTTGTCGTTCCAGACTGGACCGCTACCAGCGTTGTGGAGGGAACATCAACGCCATTAGCGGAAAGTGTATAGGGCACTTGTTTCCCATCTGCATTAACCAGTTGTATCGAACCGCCGACGCCAGCTTCTCGCTTGCCGCCGACGTTATAGTTGGCACCGTTCGAACAAGCGAAGGAAAGGTTACCGCTATCATTCCAGTCAGACGTAACGTTGTTTTCAACAGTATTTGTGAAAGCCAGTGCATCATTCCCCATAGTGCAAGCGCAAGAAATTGCCAGCCTGGTCGTGATGCTGCCTGTGCCTTCAGACGCAGACACCGAGCCCAGGCTCGTGAAACACATCATCATTACTGAACCAACCGTAAGTATTCTTTTCATTTCGTCACCCATTTGCGCTGAGGCTTGTTTGAAACTATTTCCCAAACATCAGCAACAAAGATGCCAAGATGAGCCGGTATATTAGCTACTTTTAATAGCTATCTAAACGACTCCAGAATTTCTATAAAATTCGACCTACATTCGACACCTGTGTCTTCAAAACCACAACATCTGGCAGGCGGCTCGCTGTTGATCAGCAAATACATTGATGCAAAATCAGAATTAGGATGGTACCCAACTCATTTTGCTAAGCATAGAACGACAAAGTCACCAGCTGAAGCTGTGCTCAGCCAAACTGTATTTACTCATCCCAAAACACCGCCAACAGCGATAAAACTTCTTTGTCGATATGCTGCCTGGGTTCTCTGCCCTTGCTTTCCAGGAAGGCATTCATCGCTGACTTGCTCTTCTTACCCCAGGCACCATCAATCGGCCCCGGATCAAAACCCTCGTCTTTCAAGGAGGCTTGCGCCTTTCTGATTATTTTCCGGGTGAACGTAAAGAAGACCACCTCGTCGTTTTCGGCGTAGATTGCACAGGGTCTCGGCTTACGTCCACGGCTTTTCTGCGCGTTCGCGCACCAATAAAGCGCTGCCAACTTGGCATCCTCCATACTAGGCGCACCCCAACTGAAACCCCAATACTGGCCAGGCGCGATTGCCATGGCCTTAAAGCGCTCCTTTTTGCGATACTTACCTTTAAAATCCTTTAGCATTTTTGAATTGATCGCAATGGGCGGAAAGGCGCGTTTGTCTTCTTCCGCGCGGGCACCCTTGTAGTCCGAGCGGATTGGGATGACCTTTTGCACGGCTTCAATTATTCTGGGGTCTGAAATCGAGAAGTAGTGGCCTAAGTCTTCGAAAAAACGGTAATGCCAGTTCTCGGCCGTGGTGGGCTTTGAGCAACTAACATCAACTGAACGGTCGCCCTTCCACCTCAATTCATTGCGAATGTAGCTGTCAATTTTTGGATTTCCGACCAGCATCATTGTTGGCGTCGATTTCATGAGCCTGAGACGGCTCAACCTATCAACACCACAGCCGTAGGAAGTTGTTACAACGCCATCAAAGCTGTCGGGTAAACTCTGCGCGACGTAGGCCCCTTCTGACACTCCAAAAAGATAAAGCGGCTTGTTGGGGTGTTTAGAGCGAACATGAGCCACAACTTGCATGGCTTGGTCTTTTCTCAAGCGCAGGATCTTCTGCTTGTCTTTAAAGGGCGGCTTGCAAGCCTCAACGGGTCGTTTTTCAGCGAAGGAATTAGGGGCGTAGACCTTCAATCCGGAGCGTTCGAATTGACGCAACCATTCCCACGTCATCCCGCTTTTGCCAAAGGAAGGTTTGTTGCAGCCGTGAAAATAGATCACCACACCCTTCTTGGCACTCTTGGAAGAAACGTAGCCCTTCTTGAGTATCCCTTTGACGCTGGCTCCTGACGGTGAAGCACCAACAATCAAAAGACTAAGAATGGTAAAGAGACAGATTTTCAACTTCATGCTTACACCCCGCTTTACCTATAGATTGTAGCGAAGCGTTAACATTCAAGTAAATTGAAATTGGAGTGCAATCTTGAGCGCTAGATCTTCAATTAAGATTTGCTGTCGCTCTACTTCTCCGCACTTGTTGCGGGGCCATGTATCAACAAGTGTGATGATGGGAAATCCTCGCGCTATTGACGAAGGCACTCTTCGACCCAACAACTCAACCGTGGAGGGCTAATCCCCGCAACTAGTGCGGGGAAGGAGTTGGATGTTGCCCAAATAGGACTAGTTTGATCTCAACTGTCGAGCATAGAGCGCAATTCGATCTCTGCACTCTGTCATCTCAAAAGCAGGGGCTTCTGATTGAGTTGGCTCAAGACGTGCCGCAACACGCATCATACTTGCATAAATGTTAAGCATTATTATGTTCCTTTCGTGTTTGATTGATCCTAATCTATTGTTTTTCAGTCAATAAATCGAATCATCGAAAATTACATGATGTTAGAAGAACTTACATATGGAATGGTCTGAACTCCCACCTCTTTCCGCGCTTCGTGCTTTTGAGACCGTTGGACGTCATCTCAATCTGTCGTCCGCTGGCAGAGAGCTCAACGTCACGCATTCAGCCATCAGCCAACAGGTCAAGCGGCTGGAGGAGCAACTGGGCCACAGTCTCATTGTCAGAGAAAAAGGCGGCGTCGCACTGACCCCCATGGGGCGGCAATTGGCAACCATACTCAGTGAGGGATTGGGTCAGATTAAGGATGGGCTTTCCGAAATTCTCACGGTCGATGATGACCCTCCACTTTATATCACCACAACACCCAGCTTTGCCGCGAACTGGCTGATCCCACGGCTCACCGAATTCAGACAAGCGAACCCCGACGTTGAACTTTTTGTCGATGCCGACAGCAGGACAATGGACATGGCCAAGAGTGCATTTGATTTGGCGATCCGCTACGGTGACGGAAACTGGCCGGAGTTCCGACGTGAGCCACTGGTCAACACCGGCCTGGTTATCGTCGCTGCGCCCGATTTACTCACTGGCAAAGTCGTGACTGAGCCTAAGGACTTATTGAAATTTCCCTGGATTGAAGACCTGACCGCGGAAGAGGAGTTTCCTAACTGGCTCCGCCGTAATGACATCGACCCCAGCCAACACAAGAGCCGGATCCACATCGGCGGCGCAATGCTTCGCTCTGCCCTGCTCGCCGGTCAAGGCATTGGCATGACCACCCGCGCCATGATCGAAGAAGATATAGAAGACGACCGCCTGGTCGTGCTGTTCGACGCCGAGGATCCTGACCTGGTCCCATCAGGCTATTTCCTAGTCTGGCGCAAAGGCACCATGCGTCCAACCCTGCAGAAGTTTAAGGACTGGCTACACGATTTAACGGCGGAGAAGGATTAGGCTTGTTGCGAATAGTCCGCCTTTCGCCCTTCCCCGCACTTGTCATTCTGAGCCTAGCCGAAGAATCTAGGGAGTTGCAGCAGGCACCGCTAGATCCTTCGGTTCACTGTCGTTCTCTCAGGATGACATCGCTTTCCGCCCACATTTGAGTCAAACGTGGGAGCGAGGCAAGCTAAACAGGACCACAAAAAAAAGGAGCCGTGAAGCCCCTTCTTTCAAAGCTCAATTGACGTGTGTCTTACCGACCCATGGCCTTCAACATTGCTTCACCGAGGCCGGCTGGGCTGTCGGAGACGACGATGCCGGCGGACTTCATGGCTTCGATCTTGTCTTCCGCGCCGCCTTTGCCGCCTGAGATGATCGCACCGGCGTGACCCATGCGACGTCCAGGAGGAGCCGTGACACCGGCGATGAAACCAGCGACGGGCTTCTTGATTTTTGAAGCTTTCAAGAACTCAGCTGCATCTTCTTCTGCTGAACCACCGATCTCGCCAATCATGATGATGGCATCGGTCTCGTCATCGTCGAGGAAGAGTTCCAAGCAGTCGATGAAGTTCGTGCCGTTGACCGGATCACCGCCAATACCGATACATGTCGACTGGCCCAGGCCAGCAGCCGTTGTCTGTGCTACTGCCTCATAAGTCAGTGTGCCTGATCTAGATACGATACCGATCTTACCACGCTTGTGAATGTGACCCGGCATGATGCCAATCTTGCATTCGTCTGGTGTGATGATACCCGGACAGTTAGGCCCAATGAGGCGTGTCTTAGACCCCTGCAGCGCACGCTTAACAGTTACCATATCGAGGACAGGAATGCCTTCAGTGATGGCAACAACCAGCTCAATACCAGCATCAATAGACTCAAGGATTGCACCAGCCGCAAAGGGTGGTGGCACGAATACCACAGAGGCGTTGGCCCCTGCGCGATCCACGGCCTCGTGTACAGTGTCAAAGACTGGCAGACCAATGTGTTCTGTGCCGCCCTTGCCAGGTGTCACACCGCCAACCATCTGTGTGCCGTACGCAACAGCTTGCTCAGAATGGAATGTGCCTTGAGCACCGGTTAAGCCCTGACAGATAACTTTAGTATTTTTATCGACGAGAACGGCCATTACGCTGC
>CAJQQJ010000374.1 GCA_905480445.1 uncultured Alphaproteobacteria bacterium
TTGGCGTGCCGTGAAAGCTTTCATGGCTGCTTTGTAATCACCAGTTGCTTTTAGACGATCATGCAAGGAAGGGCTGTCGACCGTGCCAGGACAGATGGCGTTACAGCGAACACCGGTGGTAATGTACTCAGTAGCGACAGATTTTGTGATGCCCAAAACAGCAGCTTTGCTAGCGCCGTAGACAAAGCGGTTGGGTGCGCCGATGATTGAGGAACAGGCAGACGACATGTTGATGATTGACCCAACACCGCGCTCAATCATGCTAGGCAGTACCGATTGAATCATCTTGAAGTGTGAACGAACATTAAGATTGAAAGCAAACTCCCACTCATCATCCGTGCACTCTAGGATTGTCCCCGCATGCACAAAACCAGCGCAGTTAAAAAGAATGTCAGGGGCGAGTGTAGGAACAGCGTCCTTGATTGCTTGGTCATCCAAAACGTTGAGAACCATAGTTTCAATGTTTTCATGCTCAAGGCTCGCCAGCGTTTCCTCATTGATGTCAGTTGCGGTGACTTTTGCGCCTTCATTAGCCATGGCTAAGGCAGAGGCTCTGCCGATCCCTTGACCAGCTGCAGTCACTAATGCTTTTTTCCCTGCCAGACGTCCCATCGATATTCTCCTAAGTTTCATTGTTGTTTCTTTTTACCGAAACTTATTCCCTAGTCGACATGTTTCTATTGCGCTTAGGGTCAACCCCTGGCCCCCATTGAATCCAACGTTTCGTTGATTTTCACGCGGTGTGAACTAGGTTGCATTGTCGTTGATAGCAAACTTGTTAGAAAGTGGGAGTTCTCGCCTTGTCAGATACTATTCGGTTGGACGAAAAGGATAACGTGGTGACAGCCATTAAGACCTTAGAGGTTGGCGTTGCTGTCGAGAACACTTCAACAAAAGTCATTATTCCTAGAGGGCACAAGATCGCCACTTCAGCCCTCAAGAAGGGTGATGCTGTCACCAAGTATGCTCAACTGATTGGCTATGCCGCGGAAGACATTGCTGCAGGTGATCATGTCCATACGCACAATGTCGAGTTTCGTAACACTGAAGCCGAGTATGAGTTTTCAACGGATCTTAGGCCAGTTGCTGCAGTTCCTGAAGCAGAGCGTGATTCCTTCATGGGCTACCGTCGCGAAAGCGGAAAAGTTGGTACCCGTAACTACATTGCCATAATAACTTCTGTTAACTGTTCAGCGACTGCCGCACGCATGATTGCTGCAGCCTTTGGACCTGAAGAGTTAGCCAAATACCCTAACGTCGATGGTGTCGTTGCTTTCGTCCACGGCACTGGTTGTGGTATGGCAGGCAATGGCGAAGGCTTCGACGCTTTGCAGCGGATCATGTGGGGCTATGCCCGCCATCCTAACCACGCTGGTGTTTTAATGGTCGGTCTTGGTTGTGAAATGAACCAGATAGACTGGTTGCTAGAGGCTTACGGTCTCAAGAAAGGCCCGCTATTTCATGCGATGAACATTCAAGACGTTGCTGGTTTGGCCAAGACCGTTGAGATTGGTAGCGAAAAGGTCCGCGCCATGTTGCCTGAGGCCAATAAATCTGTGCGAGAGCCTTGCCCAGTGTCTGAATTGACCGTTGCCTTACAATGCGGGGGATCAGACGCTTGGTCAGGCATTACGGCAAATCCTGCTCTTGGCTATGCATGTGATATGATTGTGGCGCAGGGTGGCACTGGTGTGTTGGCCGAGACCCCTGAGATCTATGGCGCAGAACATCTACTCACGAGAAGGGCGGTTGACCGCAAAGTTGGTAACAAGTTAATCGGGCTGATTGATTGGTGGGAAGACTACACTGCGCGTAACCACGGTTCTATGGATAACAATCCAAGTCCTGGTAACAAGAAGGGCGGGCTAACCACCATCCTTGAAAAATCTCTAGGCGCAGCGGCTAAAGGCGGCACGACGCCCCTAACTGGTGTCTACAAGTATGGTGAACCAGTGACGGCGAAGGGCTTCGCCTTCATGGATTCACCCGGTTATGATCCTGCGTCTGTTACTGGTCAGATAGCGAGTGGTTCCAATCTAGTTTGCTTTACGACCGGAAGGGGGTCCGCCTTTGGATCCAAGCCTGCACCAACAATCAAAGTCGCCACCAACACGCCTATGTATCAAAAGATGACCGGCGACATGGACGTCAACGCTGGTGAGATGCTGACAGACGGTGTTTCGCTGGAAGAGAAGGGCCGCGAAATCTACGAACTGTTCTTACGCGTTGCCTCTGGTGAACAATCCAAGTCTGAGCAACAAGGCCTAGGGGACTATGAATTTGTGCCCTGGCAAATCGGAGCTACGATGTGATGTCGGCCAAATAAGTGGCGCTAACGCCCAGGCAAGATCTGCCTCTTAGAGGCATCGTATTGATGTTGTTAGGGTTCCTCATCTTTTCATTTATTGATGCGAGCGCGAAATGGATGGGGCTATTGGGCATGCCAGTCTTAGTCATAGCTTTCTTGCGTTACATAGGTCACTTCGCGATTTCGCTAGGGCTGGTTTTGAAAAGTGGGATGAGCTTTTCATCTTTCCGAACACCCAAGTTTGGACTTGTAGTGCTTCGTGCTCTTTTCATTCTTGCCTGCACTGGCTTAAACTTTGCTTCCGTTCGTTATCTGCCGCTAACGCTGACATCGACCATCCTCTTTACGTCACCTCTTATTGTTTGTGCTCTGTCTGGACCTCTATTGGGAGAGAAAGTCGGGATCTGGCGTTGGGGAGCAATTGTTGTTGGTTTTGTAGGCTTAGTTATTGCGATCAGACCCTTTGATACGACGTTTCACTGGGCCATTATTCTTTCTGTGATCAACGCGATCAGTTTTGCGCTCTACATCATTACGACACGCAAACTCTCAGGCGATGTGGATTCAAACATCATGCAGTTTTACGCAGCAGCGGCTGGCTTGACACTGTTGGCACCATTCGCTGTTTTGCAATGGCAAAACCCCGGTTCTTTATCCAATTGGAGCATTCTGTTGGCGATGGGTGTTTGGGGCTGGCTGGGTCATGAATTCGTGACGAGGGCCCATTCTTATGCAGGAGCAACGGCTCTCACACCTTTTTCATACTCCTATCTGATCTACGTCACGATCTGGAGCACGCTGTTGTTTAATCAATGGCCGGATGTTTGGACCGTGATAGGGGGAGCCGTCATTATCTCAACTGGCTTGTTCATCTGGTTCAGGGAACAGCGAGAGAGAGCTTAAGAGCTCTCTTTTTCACAAAGTGGATCCCCAAAAACTCTAACAAAAACGTTCTTGCGTGGTCCATTGGCCGTCTGAGTAGCGGTCTCCTTGAGCAAAACCAGCAGGCAGAACAGTTTCAATTTCAGCAATTTCGGCAACGCTAAGATTGAGACTGCCACCGATTGCAAGCTCGTCCAGGTGCGAAACGAAGCGCGTTCCAGGAATGGTCAACATATTCTTGCCTTTGGCGATGGACCAAGCAATCGCAAGCGATGCGGTTGGTACACCTTTGTCAGCAGCGAAGGCTCTGAACCGATCTGTCCACTCGAGATTGACGCTCAGGTTTGGTTCAATGAAGCGTGGGTTTACCTGCAAAAATGGCGCGTTCAATTTATCTTCAGAACGGCGCGGTTTATCGGTCAAAATACCACGGCCCACTGGCGAGAACGGCACAAAGGTTACACCCAGTTCGTCACATGTTTGTATCATGCCCAGCTCAGGAGATCGGCACCAAAGTGAATATTCGTTTTGGATGGCTCCACAAGGGTGAATAGCATTGACCCGACGCAGACTTGCTGGTGAAATTTCACTATAGCCGTAGCTCTTGATTTTACCCTCTTTGATGAATTCAACCATCAAGTCTGTAGTTTCTTCGATTGTAAAACGGTTGTCCAAGCGGTGAACGTAATAGAGGTCGATACAATCAAGACCTAAGCGTTGTAGAGATTCCTCTAGGTTCTTCCGCATGTATTCCGGCGAGTTGTTACTGGCTGAGCCTTCATTGTCCTCGCGCTTGCATTCCCAGATGCCGCCTTTAGATGCAATCTTGAAGAAGTCCTTAGCCGCGGGGTTTTCTTTCAAGTAAAGACCGATGACCGTTTCGCTTTCGCCGCGACCGTACATGTGGGCGGTGTCTAGGTGATCCATATCGACGTCCTGGCAGCGGTCAAGAATTGCGAAGGAATTCTCACGTGACGTTTCACCGTAAAAATCGCTGAAACTCATTGCACCATAACCAACAGCAGAAACCTTTGGTCCGCCTTGGTAGAAATTGACTTTTTTCATGGAGTTTTCGCCTTAACACTCAAATTAGTTCATGATGGTTGTATCTAGAGTTTCTTCGCGATCGAGCAACTTTTTAATTTCTTCAGGGACGGGAACACCAATCATTCCGCCCTTGCCATCATCATTTCCCCAAACGCGGACTTCAAATCCGCTGGCAATTTCTGAATTTTCGAACATGAAACTATGTTCCATTCTGAAGGACTTGTTGCCAAACTTTGAAATTGTGCTGGCCAGCTCAATGGTGTCACCGTATCGCACGGGTTTGAAGAATGTGGCACCGGAAGTTACAAGGGGCAGTCCTTTGAATCTATCAACACCGATCTTTTCTGGCATTGAGAAACCTGCGATTTCAAACAATCGGTGCGTGCCCTGATCCATCCAAATGTAATAATGTGGATTGAAAATAATGCCGGCTGGATCGCAGTGGCTCCATTCTACACGAATTTTTTGAAGGGCTTTGAGCATGCGGCTATCTCTTTGTTTTGGTCTTTACAAAGAACTAAGCTAATCTCTAAAGAAATGGAACCAAGATTACTAAACCACTAGGGTTACGGCATCCAATGTCTAGACAACTGAACTCAGATCTAAATTCGGCTATCGAGGAAGCACAGGCGCTTTATCTCGAAAAACGACCGATTACCGCGGCGACCCACGAAGAAGCTTCCAAAGTTATGCCGGGCGGAAATACGCGCACAGTGCTTTTTCACGGTCCTGTGCCACTGCGCATTGCCTCAGGTG
>CAJQQJ010000375.1 GCA_905480445.1 uncultured Alphaproteobacteria bacterium
CTTTCATGGAAATACCACACCGTGCCGCCGCATTTCCTTCGATGACCAACAAGCCGCCATGAGCCGTTGCGCCCGCTGATTGACTGGCGTCGCCCGTGACCCAGACCTCGCCTGACATCATGTTTTCAGCAACCCCGACGCCTACGTTACCTTCAAAACGAACGGAGGCCTTCTGGTTCATGCCAGCAGCGTAGTAGCCTGAGTGGCCCTTCACTGTGACTTCCAATTCATTGTCCAGACCCACTGCGATGTTGTGCGCGCCGTCTGGGTTGGTTACTGACCAAGCAGTTTTGTTTGATTCAGCGGTTAAACCGTGCAGCGTCGAATTTAGTGTCCGAACACTGTCTTTTCTTAAGTCAATCGTTTCCATTTTAATTTCCTGGTCGGATTAGGCCGCACGGCCTGGTTAAGCTGCTCTGCCCCACGTGTAAATTTTTGCGGGCTCTGGTTCCCAAACCTTGGCATTCTCCACACCGGGTAGGTGAGCAAGAGAGCGGAATTCAGAGGCCATGGCGACCCAGTCATCTGTTTCGGCTAAAACAGCTGGCTTGCAAGCAATAGGGTCACGCAGTGCCGCAAAACCGTCTGCAGTTCCGATGGCAAAGGTGTAGAAACCATCAAGATCTTCCAGTGCAGCTTCAAGTGCTGAATCAAGGTCCATGCCTTCACGGAGCTTCCAAGTGAGGTATCCTGCAGCGACTTCTGTGTCGTTTTCAGTTTGAAAACGAATAGAGCTGCGACGCTCAATCACTTCGCGAAGACGGTTGTGGTTTGAAAGAGAGCCGTTGTGAACCAAGCAAAGATCTTGTCCCGTCGAGAAGGGGTGAGAACCTGCTGTGGTCACCGCACTTTCGGTTGCCATGCGAGTATGCCCAACGGCGTGTCCACCCGTCACATTCGACAAGTCGAAACGATCAACAATTTCTTGTGGCGTGCCCATTTCTTTCAAGATTACAATGCGCTGGCCAAGGCTCATGATTGTGACGCCAGGCAAATTGGCTTCTGCCCATTTACTGAGTGCCTCTTCATCGCCTTTAACATCAAAAGTCCTGTGGTTGTCGCAAGCATCAACGGATACTTTGTCGCCGGACTGGGCCTCTAGGGCCGTTTTTACCGCGTCCCAATCGTAACCGAGATCAGGATGTTGCAACGTTAGTTTCAGGCGGCCTTTGGCAACTGGATCGCCATAAAGCGCGATGCCAGCACTATCAGGCCCACGTTCGGACATGCCAATTAACATAGGTGAGAAAAGCTGACCGAGCTGGTCTTCTAATTCTGGCTTTTTCAAATAAAGCCCAACGATGCCACACATAAGGGGAACTCCTTCGTCGAAGATGAAGCGATGTTCATATCAGGAACAAAACTTTCAGTCGATGAAAATTTTGTGCGGTTACTCACTATCTCTGGGATAAGAGATCACACAGATAAATTTGGCTGGTAGGGAGACCAGTTTTTCCGGGCCGTGAGGTGCCTCTGCATTGAAAAATAACGAATCACCGGGCTTGAGTGGGTAAAGCTTACCCCCGTGTCGATAAAGCAATTCGCCGTCCAACAAATGTATGAACTCGAGCCCGCCGTGTTTGAAGATCGGGAAGACATCTGAATGGTCTGACAATGTGATCAAGTAAGGTTCAACACGCAGAGATTTGTCAAGAACATGCCCGAGCAGTTGATATTGGTGACCAGCACGTGTCCCTTGTCGCTCGACCTGTATTCCCTGGCCAGCAGGAACGTAAGAAGCATCTTGCTGTTCTTCGACCGTTCGGAAAAATGATGTAACGGGTACCGACAAGGCTTCGGAGAGAGATTGTAAAGTGGCTAGAGAAGGCGAAGTAAGGCCGCGCTCAATTTTGGAAACCATGCCGTGAGAAAGGCCTGCGCGCTGACTAATCTCAGCCACGGTCAGGTCTTGTTCACTGCGCAAACGACGGATCTCAGCACCGATAGCGATCTCTAGTCGCCTCGGAGATTTGATGTCGCCTTGATGGGGGTTTTGTTCCAACTTCATCTTATAGCGTTTCTTAAACTCGCTGATACTCATGTCTCAAATGACTAGTTTTCTTAACGGCTTATTGCAAGGTGCAAAACCCATCGCTGGGTAAGGTGAGGTTTGTTACTGGTAGAATGAATGTTAATGGAGACACACAAGAAGCCCTCTTGTAAGCGTTTTCATTTTCGTTTATGCAGGCCCCCATCATTTACATTTTGTGAGAATTCGCCGTGGAACAATTGATGGGTTATTTAACTGTAGACTCCATTTTTGATTTCTTTTCGATTGTGTTGGCGGACATAGTGCTTTCCGGCGACAATGCCATTATCATTGGCATGGCCGCCGCCGCACTTTCGCCGGAGTTACGGAGGAAGGCCATTATCTTTGGAATGGTGCTTGCTACTGTTCTCAGGATCGCTTTCGCTCTAGTTGCCACTTACTTAATTGTAATCCCTGGGCTCAAATTTCTCGGCGGTGTCTTGCTGGTTTGGGTTTGCTGGGGGCTATTTAAGGATATCCTCAAACATCAAGCCGAAAAGCTACCTGAGAACCAAGAGATGATAGAAGAGGGTGGTTATCAAGGGCCACCAAGAAGAACTTTGGCTTCAGCATTATTTGCGATTACTCTTGCAGATGTCTCTATGTCTCTAGACAACGTTATTGCCGTGGCAGCGATTGCAGACGGGGATCCAGTAAAATTAGTATTTGGCTTGGCTCTAGCCATTGTGCTTATGGGCTTTGCTGCCGGATTGATCGTTAAAGTCCTAGCAAGATATCCTTGGGTTTCTTGGGCAGGCCTGGTTATCTTGATCTACGTAGCACTTAGAATGTTGTACGAGGGTTGGGAAAGCATGCAGGGGCTGGTTGTTGGCTGGCTCGCTTAACTGGCGAAAACGTGAAAAGCATTGAAAAAGAGAATTCATGTTTAGAGACCTCAGTATAAGGCCTATTTTCCCGTCTGACATTACCGAATTAGCGATGGATTTCCAGTAGG
>CAJQQJ010000376.1 GCA_905480445.1 uncultured Alphaproteobacteria bacterium
TTGGGTACAAACAAATAGGAGCTTGGGATGTGGGATTGGAACAGGCCGTAGGTTCTGTACTCGGCGGCATACCTGAGTGAAATTGGATTGACCAACAAACACATAGCGGCGTCATGTTTTTGAAGGCAGCCCTTCAACCGGCCCATCCGATAGGCATAGAGCTTTTCAAAGTCGATTTCTGGCAGCGCCTTTATACGGCTCAGGTCGCTCCATTCATCATTCATCACAAGCTGGTCTGGGTGCATAAAAAAGCGGCTCCTGAAAAATCTCTCAGGAACCGCCTTAACTCAGATATCAAATCCTGAACAGAGGAAAACTTAGCTCGGGCCCTGCCTCATGTTTTCAGGTAACCAGGTTGCAAGCTCAGGCCAGGCAACCAGAATGATAACCATCAAGATCATCAAGAGAACCATCGGGATCGCTGTCTTGGCGATGTAGGAAATCTCATGCTTTGTCATTCCTTGCAGAACAAAGAGGTTGAAACCAATGGGTGGCGTGACCTGAGCCATTTCAACAACGACAACAATGAAGATACCGAACCAGATGACGTCAATGCCAGCGGCACGGATCATCGGTTCAACGATAGCCATCGTTAGAACAACGGACGAGATACCATCCAGGAACATCCCAAGTACAATGTAAAAAATCGTCAGGGCAGCGATCAACACAATAGGTGACAAGCCCATTTCGTCGATCCAAGCGGCAAGCGCTCTAGGAAGACCCGTGAAGCCCATGGCGAGCGAAAGGAAAGAAGCACCCATCAAAATCAAAGCGATCATTGCTGATGTGCGAGTGGCGCCCATAAGGCTTGTCGTGAAGGTTTCCCAGTTAAGGGATCGTTGCATGGCAGCTAGAGCCAAAGCACCGACAACACCGACGGCTGCGGCCTCAGTCGCAGTTGCCCAGCCAAAGTACATGGAGCCGATGACGGCGAAGACCAAAGCCAGGACGGGGATGAGAAAGCGGCTCTCCGCAAACATATCAGGGAGGCTCATCGCTGGTTCAGGTTCTGGACGCTGGTCCTTCTTGATGAAATGCCAGGCCATAATGTACGACATGAAAAGTGCAGCCAAAACCAGTCCAGGCAGAATGCCAGCCATGAAGAGCTTCGTGATCGATTCATTGATTGTCACGCCATAAACGATAAGCGTGAGCGATGGCGGTATCATCAGACCAAGTGTGGCGGCTCCGGCCAAAGTGCCGACGATCATGTATTCTGGATAGCCACGCCGACGCAGTTCTGGGATCGACATTTTGCCAACGGTTGTCAGTGTAGCGGCAGAGGAGCCAGAGACAGCTGCGAAGATCGTGCAGCCTGCAATGTTGGTGTGGAGCAATCCTCCGGGCAACCATCGCATCCAAGGGGCAAGCCCCCTGAACATGTCTTCAGACAATCGCGTTCGATAGAGAATTTCACCCATCCAAATAAACAGCGGCAGGGCAGTCAAGGTCCAGCTGGAAGCCCCTGTCCAAATCGTAGTGATCATAGCGTCACCAGCTGGGCGAGCAGTGAAGAGCTCCATCCCGACCCAGGCGACACCCATCAGCGCGAGGCCGATCCAAACGGAGCCACCAAGGAGGGCAAAAAGGACGAAGATAAAGATCGCGGTTGCGTAAAGTTCGGTCATTCTACGGCCTCCCCTTTGATTTCGGTCTCGCCGTTAACAACCAACCTTGAAAGATGATCCCACAGCGCGATGGCCAAAAGTATTGTGCCGATCGACATCGGCAATTGAGGCAACCAAACAGGTGTGTAAACCCAATCGCCACCTGTTGAACTCCACATGGCAGGCCAGTTAGTGGGTGATGTTTTAAACATGCCGAAGAAAGTGATAACCCATTCGGGTACCATGTCTTGGCCTTGTGTTCTGTCGCCAATCATCTTTGAGACGAAATTGGTCTTGATGGCAAAGCGCGCGAAGTAGGTCGCCGTTACGGCTGCGATAACCATGGCGACTGCATCAAGCCAAAAGGAGGTGAATTTGTTCATGTTGAGGAGAATTGAAACCCGAATATGAGCCCCTCTCGTCAGGGCATGGGCCAGTGCGAAAAAAGAGGCGGCAGCCATGGCATAGCCAGCAAATTCGGTTGAGCCTTGGAAGGCTATCCCACTCCATCGGGTAATCATCTGCACGATAATGATTAGCAGGATCATGATCAAAAACAGTGCTGATATGATACCGCCGACAAAATAGACTTTATCTAGCAGCCTCCAAAGCGGCTGTAGAATGGTCTTTGCTTGGGATCTGAAAATACCGCACAAAACGACGGCAGCGGTGGGAATGACAAATAGCCAAGCCCACAAAGGCAGGCCTATAAATGGTGCCCAATTGCTCATGGGTTTAACTCTTAAAAATGATCTAAAAGAAGAAGAAAAAAGAAAAGGCTTCCTCAGCAGAGGAAGCCCTAACAAACTACATTGCGTTGTAGGCGTCGACGATTGCTTGACCTTCAGCACCAGTTGTTACCAACCAGTCAGCCTGCATTTTAGCGCCAATGGCTTTCAGCTCAGCCAAGAAATCTGGGCCGGCATCAGTCACAGTCATACCGTTAGCTTCCAACTGTTCAAAGTACCAATTAGCAAGCTCAGCTGATTTAGCAGCACAAGCGGCACCAGTTTCGTCGGCGGCTTTAGAGACAGCAGCTTGAGTATCTGCATCAAGTGTTGCCCAAGCAGCAGAGTTCACCATGACATAGTTGCGTGGCAACCAAGCGTTAACTTTGTAGTAATGTGTCAGGTGTTCCCAAACCTTACGGTCGTAGCCAGTAGAACCAGAAGAGATGAAGGCTTCCGCAACACCAGTAGCCAATGCCTGGCTAAGCTCTGCGGCCTCAACCTGAACAGGGATCATGCCGAGCTCTTCAGCAAAAGTTGCTGTTGTTGAATTGTAGGAGCGGAACTTGATGCCTTGTGTGTCAGCGCTGGAGTTAACTTCTTTCTTGAAATAGAAACCCTGACCTGGCCATGGACAAGTATAAAGCGCCGTTAGGTTTTGGCCCGCGAGTGCTGCGTTTACAGTATCTTTCGCTGCTGCCCAAAGCTTGTCACCAGCTTCATAGGTCGTGGCCAAGAAAGGCTGGTTGTCCCAAGCAAGAATAGGTAGTTCGTTCGCGTGGGCGGACATAAAGCGTTCGCCAATTGGTGCTTGACCAGTTTGTATTGCGCGCTTGATTTCACCGCCTTTAAAGAGCGAGCCGCCAGGATGGACTGTGATGTCCAACTTGCCACCGGAATATTCTCTTACTTTGTCTGCAAAGATAACGCCGTGTTCTGAATGGAAGTTAGTTGCAGAATAGGCCATTGGCATATCCCACTTTTGAGCAGCGGCAAGGCCAGCTGATCCGACAAGTGCAACGGCAGCGCCTGTTGCCAAAGTCATGAATTTAGTGAACTTCATTTTGATTCCTCCCTGAAGCGATTTATGAAGAGGCCATCCAGTTTGAATGACAGTACCCTTTCGCAGTTATCTGCTGCGACGAACTTGACCAATATTTGACTAAAGAGTCAACCAGGACTTAGGTCTAAATAGGACAAAACAAGTCGCTTCAGTTTTCTTTTTTATAGTGAGAGAAATTCCGTCTATTTCGACCGGCTATATGATCGCCTGCTGTTATTGACGGAAAAAGAGCTGCCTCATCGCTGGTGCCCATCTCTCTTGGGTCAATGATTGCATCGCTCGACGGGTCGTAGAAAATCGGTAT
>CAJQQJ010000377.1 GCA_905480445.1 uncultured Alphaproteobacteria bacterium
TGTCATGATCGCAGAGCTGAAAGAGGGAGCCGGAAAGGGGGCCGCTCGTGACGTCCGCAATGCCGGCAGAACACCCGCAGTCATCTATGGTGACAAAAAAGACCCTATCATGGTTTCCGTGGATCCAATCCACCTTTGGAAGCTTTTGAACCAGCCTGGTTTCTACTCCACAGTTTTCGAAGTAGAAGTCGATGGTAAGAAACATAAAGTTTTGCCTCGCGCTGTACAGTTCCACAAAGTCACCGACGTGCCACAGCACGTTGACTTCATGCGCGTTTCTGGTTCATCACGCCTTACGGTTTCTGTTCCAGTGACCTTTATCAACGAAGAAGATTCTCCTGGTCTTAAGCGTGGCGCTGTATTGAACATCGTTCGTCACGATGTTGAAATCACTTGTCCTGCGAACGCGATCCCTGCGAGCTTTGAAATTGATCTAACTGGTTTTGATGTTAACGATTCAATCCACTTCAGCATGATCACAATGCCCAAGGGTGCGGAAGCAACTATTACCGACCGCGACTTCACAATTGCAACGATTTCTGCTCCTTCATCACTTCGCAGTAAAGCTGAGACTGATGAAGCAGAAGAAGGCGGCGAAGGCGAAGGTTCAGAGCCAAGCGAAGGTTAATCACCTATGCTTCTGCTGGTTGGTCTGGGTAACCCAGGCAGTAAGTACGAAAACAACCGACACAACATCGGTTTTATGGCGGTGGACGAAATCGTTCGCCGCCATATTAGTTTTGGCTCTTGGAAATCTAAGTTTCAGGGTGTGATCGCCGAAGGGAAAATCGGCGGCGAGAAAGCGCTTGTGCTTAAACCACAGACTTTCATGAACAACTCCGGTAAATCCGTTAGCGAAGCCATGCGGTTTTACAAAATCGCACCGGATGAGATCTTTGTTTTTTATGACGAGCTGGACTTGGCCGCTGGCAAAGTAAAAGTTAAACGCGGCGGCGGCAACGCCGGGCACAACGGGCTGAGATCAATTGATGCCTTTTGCCCAAAGGATTATTGGAAGGTCCGCCTAGGCATTGGCCATCCCGGTGACAAAAACCGGGTAATGGGGCACGTCTTGGGCGACTTCAGTAAGTCGGATAAAGACTGGCTGTCGGTACTGTTGCCGGAAACAGCCAGCCACTTAGAATACATCATACAGGGTGACGCCAATGGCTTCACTTCTCGGGTTATGCAGGCCTATGTGCCGCCAAAACCCGCTACAAAGGATTTAAAATAATGGGTTTTAATTGCGGTATTGTTGGATTGCCTAACGTCGGTAAATCCACGCTCTTTAATGCGCTGACATCAACAGCAGCAGCTGAAGCAGCCAATTATCCCTTTTGTACGATCGAGCCAAATGTTGGCCGAGTCTCCGTTCCAGATCACCGTTTGGATGCGATTACAAAAGTTGCCAAACCACAAAAGACCATTCCTACTCAGCTCGAATTTGTTGACATCGCTGGCTTGGTCAGAGGAGCCTCAAAAGGCGAAGGCCTCGGTAACCAGTTCCTTGGCAACATTCGTGCAACCGATGCCATTCTTCATGTGGTGCGCTGTTTTGAAGGTGAAGTGACACACGTCGATGGATCTGTAGATCCTGTCCGTGACGCAGAAACAGTAAACACAGAGCTGTTGTTGGCTGATTTAGATTCAGTCGAAAAGCGCCTGGTGTCCGTCGGCAAGAAAGCCAAAAGCAATGACAAAGAAGCTAAGGAACTGATGGCTCTCCTGGAACCAGTTGTTGAAGCTCTAAGGGAAGGTTTGCCAGCCCGCTCTGTAGAAATCAGCAAAGATCAGCGAGCCTTGTTTGAGCAACAACAGTTCCTGACTGCTAAGCCAACGCTCTATGTTTGCAATGTCAGCGAAGAAGATGCTTCAACTGGCAATGCCATGACTGCCGCAGTGGAAGCTATGGCCACCGCAGAGGGCTCCAATGCCATCGTCATTTCTGCAGAAATTGAAGCTGAGATTGCCTCTCTGGAAGGCGAGGAAGAAAAGGAAGAATATTTGGCCTCAATGGGCCTTGAAGAGCCTGGTTTAGCAGTCCTCATTCGGACTGGTTACGGCCTTTTGGATCTGATCACTTTCTTCACGGCAGGTGAAAAAGAAGTCAGAGCTTGGACTGTGTTTCAAGGCGCTAAGGCTCCGCAAGCTGCTGGCGTCATTCATACAGACTTTGAGCGCGGATTTATCCGAGCTGAAACCATTGCTTACGATGACTACATCGAACTAGGCGGCGAAAATCCGGCTAAAGAAGCAGGTAAGATGCGCGCAGAGGGTAAAGAATATCTGGTCCATGACGGTGATATCTTTCATTTTCGCTTTAATGTTTAGTCAATAAAGAATTGGTGAAAAATCTCCGCTTTAAAGTAATTTGTTTTTCAACAACACGTCGTTTTTGAATACTTTCACGGGCTCGAAATTGGGGAGGGCTGCCAAAATACCCTCCAAATTGCTTTGCCCTTCATACAGCTCTTCGTCATCGTATTCCGTGTAGATATAACGTGTCTTAGAGAAACTTTCTTCGGCTCCCTCAATCATATCGATTTCAGCGCCCTGTACATCAGCCCAAACCAGGTCAATCAAAGGCAATTTTTGTATTTCAGCAATGTCGTCCAATCTGGACTGAGAACGCCGGTGCAATAATCCACCACTGAAGCGGCGGAATATTTCTGCTGTGGCCGGAGTAAAAGTCCGCCAGTGTTAAGCTCTCTGTTTTGTCAGAGGGCGAGGATGACGTCAGTGGAATTGTATGGTCGTGTTCGC
>CAJQQJ010000378.1 GCA_905480445.1 uncultured Alphaproteobacteria bacterium
CATGAACCCAGTGTTGCTCAAGCCACAGAGCGAAATCGGCGCGCAAGTCGTCGTGCAAGGGAAAATGCGCGGGACTATGAAAGCCAAAGAATACCAAATCCGCAAACAAGAATTACTCCCAGAAGTACTCGCTAGTTTCGAGCGCTTAAAACAACAGGCCGACATTGTAATCGTTGAAGGCGCTGGGTCGGCCTCTGAGGTCAACTTGCGCGCTGGCGACATTGCTAACATGGGGTTTGCACAAGCAGCGTCAGTCCCAACGATCCTCATCGGCGACATCGATCGCGGCGGCGTCATAGCCTCTCTGGTTGGAACTTGGAACATTGTCTCAGACAGCGACCGACAGCTTATCAAAGGCTATTTGATTAACAAATTCCGCGGCGATGTTTCACTCTTTGATTCAGGTTTGGATGTCATCACATCGTCGACAACCCTGCCCTCTTTTGGCGTTGTTCCCTTTTTCTCATCCGCCTCTAAACTACCTGCTGAAGATGCAATGGCTCTCGCAGAAAAGAGCAAAGATCAAACTGGTCACATCAAGATAGTTATTCCACAACTCTCACGCATTCAAAACTTTGATGATTTTGATCCGTTGGAACAAGAGCCGGATGTAAACTTGGATATCGTCGAACCTGGTCGTGCACTGCCAGGTGACGCAGACCTCATCATTCTGCCAGGATCAAAGGCTACCATCGCTGATCTGCTTTTCTTCAAAGAACAAGGCTGGGACATCGATTTGGCCGCACATGTGCGACGAGGCGGACAGGTCTTAGGCATCTGCGCTGGCTATCAAATGCTAGGTTCAGAAGTCACCGACCCACAAGGCATTGAAGGCAAGGTTAAGCAAGTCGAAGGCCTAGGCTATCTCGACACCAAGACTGAGCTAACAGGAAGCAAAAAGCTGGTTTCAGTCACAGGAACTGACAAGATCAACGGACAAGCTATTGCAGGCTATGAAATGCACATCGGCATTACCAAAGGCAATGACAATAGTCGCCCCTTCCTAGAGATCAATGGTCAGCCAGAAGGCGCGATATCGCTGGACGGGAAAATCATGGCCTGTTACGTACACGGCCTTTTCAACTCTGACAGTTTTAGATCGGCATTCCTGAGTTCATTAAAGCAGCGCTCGCAAAGCGGCTTGGCATTTCAGGCCACTGTTGAAAGTACTTTAGATGAACTAGCTGATCACCTAGCCCAACATTTAGAAATAGAGGCTATGCTGGAAATAGCCAAAGCTTGATCCAACAAAGACAGCGAGCGCAAACAAAGCTGCGACAAAAGCACAACTCAGCACGTAGAGTTGTAATGCCGCTTTGATAAAAACTGCATCAGAGTTTCTTTCGCCCTCACCACCGACCCAATGCCCATCGACGAGTTTACCGTCATAAGTTCTCGGTCCCGCAAGGGCTATGTTTAGCGCCCCAGAAAAAGCACCCTCAGGCCAACCTGCATTGGGGGAGCGATGTTGCCGGGCATCTCTGAACATTACTTTGAAAGCTCTATGAGTTGCGCTGACGCCGCCAAGGAAAAGCGAACTGATGGCAACCGAACAGCCCGCAATACGAGCTGCTGGCCAATTCACTACATCATCTAAACGAGCAGCGGTTTTGCCGAAGTTTTCATAACGATCGTTTCTATGACCTATCATTGAATCAGCTGTGTTTATGGCTTTGTAGACCGCAAGGCCCGGCAATCCCAAAAGCGCATACCAAAACAAAGGTGCGACGACGCCATCTGAAAAATTTTCAGCACAGGATTCAATCGCTGCTCTTGTAACGGCTGGTTCATCAATGTCTTTGGTTTCACGGCCAACAATCTTTGAAACTGCAGTCCGGCCGGCCTCGATCCCCTGGTCTAACAGAGCAACAGCAACTGCTTTTACATGAAGGTAAAGCGAACGTTGAGCGATCAAGGTCGACGCAAGAAAGCTTTCGATAACCCAACCATATTCAAATTTCGTCAGCATAAAGTGGATCGTAAACGCCCCAATGCCGACAACAGCAATCAGCCGCACAACGAGTTTTAGCCCCGCTCTGTACTCTTTTTTGGCGTCTCTATCGACAGTATAAAGTAGTCGCTCAAGCCTAGAAATGAATTTGCCGAACCAAACAACGGGATGCCAAACGCGTTTGTAAATCGTGTCGGGATCGCCAAACACAGTGTCAATCAAGACGGCCAGCAAAAAGGAATAAAGAAATAACATGCTCAATGTTCAGCGATAAGATGTAGGAAGGAACCAGAAACGGTTCCCACCCGAGAGCCATAGCGACCTAGATCTTTGTCTTCACTGTCGCTTGCTTCATAGAGGCCATTCTCGGATTTGTTGTGCAACGTTTCGGCAAAATGAAACTCATGCCCTTTGTATTGACTGCCGAGCGAACCTGTCATTTTGCGATAGCCAAGGTGAAGTTTCGGTTTCGCAAAGCTGGTAATGACTGGTAGCAAGTCTGCCATGACATGAGGTATACCTTCTCGGTCAAAGATCTGTTCGCCCAAAGCCATGTAGCCGCCACACTCTCCGTAAATCGGAACGTCGTTTTTAGCAGCGTTTACTAACGCTGACTTCCAAGTACTGTTTTGGGCAAGTATTTCGCCATGGAGTTCTGGGTACCCACCTGGCAAATAGATGTAATCCGCCGAAGAGATAGGTGCTTCATCTTTGAGGGGAGAAAAGAACTCAATCTGTGCGCCCTCTTCCAGCCATTGTTCCAAAACGTGAGCATAAGAAAAGGCAAAGGCCTTGTCTTTTGCTACTGCTATCATGTCACCCGGTTTCGACCAACAGGAGAGTTTCTCAGCTTTAGGAATTTTTCCTGTTGCCAATTCCAACAAGAGATCAAGATCTAGGTTTTGCTCAATAACCCAAGCAGCTTTGTCGAGGAATTTTTCTAAGTCCTGGCTTTCTTCTGCCTGAACGAGGCCTAAGTGGCGTGACGGCAGTTCAAGAGAAACATTACGCGGAATGACACCAACGACTGGGCAATCGAGATCAGTTAGCGCCGAACGAAGCACTCGCTCATGTTTTACTGAGCCAACACGGTGCAAAATGACACCATTAATCTTCACGTCCGCACGCTGCATCATGAAACCGCGCAGTATGGCACCGACGGATTGACTCATTCCTTTGCAATCGATGATCAGAACAACCGGCCAGTCCATAGATGCTGCCAGATCAGCAGTAGAACCACCGCCTCCAATAACTCCATCAAACAAGCCCATAACACCTTCAACAATGGCATACTGCTTGTTTTTCATCCCTGCGGTCACAACTCTATCGAGCTGTTCAGCAGTCATCGCCCAAGGATCAAGATTGAAGCAATCCGCTCCAGTCGATGCTGCATGATACTTGGGATCGATGTAGTCTGGTCCGACTTTAAAGCTGCCAACGGAAAGTGATGCATTGGTCAAGGCGCGCAGGATTGCTAAAGTAATGACCGTTTTACCGCTGCCGGACGAAGGCGCGGCTAGGATCAAAGCTGATCTATCTTGATCAGTCATAGCTTTAGACTGCTAGGTCTTGGTTTCGAGTACCAAGTGGATCGGCAGTCAAGATACGGCCAGATAGGGCACCAACCCAATCCAAAGCCGCACGTAATCTGACCACTTCGCCGATGACAATCATTGCTGGCGGTTTGATACCTGACTTAGCGACATCTTCGGCGCAAGCGCCAAGTGTGGTCTCCAAGACTTCTTGATCGTCAAGAGTCGCGTTACGGATGATAGCCACTGGTTCATCCTTGGAACGACCGCCGTCCAACAGTCGTTGTTGAATCATAGGCAAATGCTTAAGCGCCATATAGATCACAATGACCGGAGACCCCTTAGCGAGCGATGGCCAGTCAATGCTATCCGGCACATTTCCAGAGGCAGAATGGCCGGTTAGAAAGGTGACAGCATGATTGGTGTCTCTATGCGTGGAAGGAATACCGGCATAAGCCAGCCCACCAACACCAGCGGAAATACCAGGGATAATCCGAAAAGGGATGCCTGCCTCAACCAAGGTTAATGCTTCCTCACCACCACGGCCAAAAACTAAGGGATCGCCCCCCTTCAAGCGTAAAACTTTTTTACCCTCGCGGGCCAGTTGCACAAGCCGATTCGAAATGTCAGGCTGCTTTGGTGAAGGTCGACCACCCCGTTTACCGGCATACTCGAGCAAACAATTTTCACTGACCAACTTCAGGATATCATCACCTACTAAGGCATCGTACACCAGAACATCTGCTTGTTGCAGCGCGTTCAAGGCATGCAACGTCAACAGACCTGGATCGCCTGGGCCCGCACCTGCGAGCCAAACCCAGCCTGGTTCAAAAGTAGGTAATGATAGTTGGTCAAGTTTCATAAAGTTCTATTACCCTCGAGTTTCCTATTCGCCTAGCAAAACTGCGCCGTCTTCTTTATTAAAATCGCTATGGCTGAAAAACCCGTTAAAAAACCCACTAGAAAACCCGAAGGCGAACTGAGAAAAGGCTGGACAACAGGCGCCTGTGCGACTGCTGCAACGAAGGCTGCGTTCACCGCGCTTTTGACTAGAGGCTTTCCGGATCCCGTTCAAATCACGCTTCCCAAAGGTCAAACACCTAGCTTTGCTCTAACCAAGGAAAAATTGGGTGATAACTACGCTAGAGCTTCAGTCATCAAGGATGCAGGAGATGACACAGATGTCACTCACTTGGCGGTCATCACAGCGAAAGTAACAAGAAACAAGTCTGGCGATGGCGTAAAGTTCAAAGCCGGACCAGGCGTTGGCATGGTCACTAAAGAGGGATTGCCGATTCCACCGGGCGAACCAGCAATCAACCCAGTACCACGCCAAATGATGCGACAAGCAATTGATGAAGTCAGCCAAGCCAATGGTGTTTCAAATGACGTTATCATTGAGATATCAATCGAAAACGGTGAGCTCTTAGCAGAAAAGACCTGGAATCCAAGGCTCGGCATTGTAGGTGGCCTATCCGTGTTAGGCACTACTGGTATCGTTATCCCCTACTCCTGCTCCTCCTGGATACATTCCATCCACCGTGGCATCGATGTCGCTAGAGCTGCTGGCTATCTTCATGTTGCTGCTGCAACAGGCTCGACTTCAGAGAAGATGGTCCAAGAACTCTACGGCTTGGATGAAACAGCGCTTTTGGATATGGGGGACTTCGCTGGCGGTTTGCTAAAGTATCTCAAGAAAAACCCGGTGCCACGCATCTCCCTTGTTGGCGGTTTTGCCAAGATGGTGAAGTTGGCTCAAGGCAACATGGATCTGCATTCGGGGCGCAGCCAAGTTGATTTCAAATGGCTCAGTGAACTGGTTACGGAATCAGGCTCCTCGGTTGAGTTGACTTCTATGGTTCTAAACGCCAACACGGCCAAACAAGCTCTTGACCTCTGCTCTGTTGCCAATCTTCCAATTGCATCAATGATAGCGGATAAGGCGCGAGAAGAAGCAAACGCCATGCTGGGAAACAAAGACATCGAATTAGAGGTGCTCATCGTTGATCGCCAAGGCATTATGGTCGGAAGATCAGACTTTCAAGTAAGCAGTTATGACTGTTAGTCTTGTCCTTGTCCTAGGTGGCACAACGGAAGCCAGAAAGATCGCGGATATTGTTGAGCAAGCGGAGGGGTTGAGAGCTCTTTATTCATTAGCCGGTGTCACTAAAACCCCTGTCCTGCCATCATGTGAAGTCCGCATCGGTGGCTTTGGCGGCGTATCCGGTCTAGCGACTTTTATGAAAGCCAATAGAGTCTCTGCCCTAATCGACGCGACACACCCCTATGCAGCGACTATTTCTAACAATGCTGTTCAAGCAGCAAATTCTACTCAAACACCATTCCTTCGGTATGAGCGTGCTCAGTGGAAAGCTAACAACCAGGACAAGTGGCAAAGTTTTGAAACTGTAGGAGCAGCAGCGAAATCATTGCCCCAAAATGGATCGAAAGTCTTCTTAGCGATTGGCAAGAAGGAGATTTCTCCCTTCAAGACCAACAGAAAAGACCATTTCATCATCCGCTCTGTCGAGGATATTGATAACAAGGAATTGCCGCCTAATGCGCAAGTCATTCTGGACCGCGGGCCGTTCGACCTTAGCGCCGAACGAACTTTGTTGTTGGCTCGCGAAATTGATCTACTAGTCTGTAAAAACAGCGGCGGGACTGCCAGCTTTGCCAAACTGGAGGCTTGTAGGGAACTGAACATAAAAGTGCTCATGGTCAAAAGACCTGAGCTGTTCGACGCCCCGACTTTCAACGATATCGACGAAGTGTTACCAGCTCTACGCGCTGCGCTTAGTTCTTAAAACATGCACGTGCTTCGGATCATAAAGAGCTGAATCTCTAAAGTTCTGTGATTCAAGTACACGCCCAACAATTACCAATGCTGTTCTCGTGATCTTTGCCGCACGGACTTTCTGGCGAATGTCGCTCAAGTTACCCAAAATTGTTAACTCATCTGGCCAGGTAGCGCGGTAGATTACAGCAACCGGGCAGTCTTCACCATAATGTGGAATGAGATCAGCACAAACTTGCTTCAAATTCCGGACTGACAAGTGAATAGCCAATGTACCGCCAGAACTGCCCAGAACATCTAAAGTCTCGTTGTTAGGCATCGGCGACGATTTCATCGCTGTTCTAGTCAGTATTATAGTCTGAGACACTTCTGGCAGTGTGAATTCCGTTTTCAATATAGCAGAAGCTGCTGCGAAGGCAGGGACACCTGGGCAGATATCGTAAGGAATTTCTAGTTCTTCCAACCGACGGATCTGTTCTCCAATGGCACCGTATAGCGAAGGGTCGCCAGAATGCACTCTGGCCACATCAAAACCCTGTTCGTGGGCTTGAACCATTTCATCAATGATGGCACCCAAAACCATTGGGGCTGTGTCCATAACCTTGGCCCCTTCAGGCGCGAAGGCGACAACCTCTTCTGGTACCAAGGATCCTGCATAGAGACAGACTGGGCATTTTTCGATCAAGTCACGACCACGAAGCGTTATGAGATCAGCGGCTCCTGGACCGGCGCCAATAAAATGAACTGTCATTCTTCGTCTCTCCGCTTTTGATAGCCGCGTGGCGTGTAAATAAACTCTCGCCCATCTGGCATTGTAATCTTCCTGGTGTCCGACGAGCCAACAACAACGACTGACAACATATCAATTTTGTCAGCGGTCATTTCTGTCAAAGGTACAAAAGTGAGTTTCTCGCCTTCTCTGCCAAGATTACGCGCGATGATAACAGGACAATCAGCAGGGCGATGTTGCAGCAAGATTTTCCGTGCTTCCTCTATCTGCGTTTTACGGCGCATTGACACTGGATTGTAGAAAGCGATGACAAAATCACCTTGAGCCGCAGCGTGAAGTCGCTTTTCAATGACCTCCCAAGGCGTCAAAAGATTAGACAAAGAAATCGTGCAGAAGTCGTGACCTAATGGAGCTCCGGCTCGAGCTGACGCCCCTTGAAGAGCAGAAATACCAGGACAAACTGTGACTTCAATCCGTTTCCAAGCCGCCGTTTCGGTAACGTCCAATTCCTCAAACACCAATGAAGCCATGGCATAAATCCCAGGATCACCTGAACAAACGAGTGAAACGGTTTTACCCTGACTAGCAAGATCAATGGCGTGCTTAACACGGTCGATTTCTTCACCAAGTGGGAAATCGTGTCTGATCTTCCCCTGCCAATCTATCTCACACAAGTCTAGATAAAGCGTATAGCCCACTAAGTCAGAGGCATTGTTTAGATGGTAAGTAGCTTCTGGTGAAGTCCAGCCAGCACCACCAGGTCCAAGACCCACGAGGACCAAATTCCCACGGGCGTTACCTTCATTTCGAGCATCTATCGGAGCAACAGCTTCGGCCATAGCGCAAGTCGACCTTTTTGTTTTTTCTTTGGGCAATATCAGCTGACCATCGCTACCTACAGGTACAAGCGCCGCTGCTTCTGCGACGCCATAGCATCCAGTTTCCTTGAACACAATTTCAGACTTGACCGACAACCGTTCGGTCTCAGCAGAAAGCTGAGATGCGTCGTAAAAACGTGCAGCAACGCCAAGCTCTCGCGCCACAATATGAACAGCGGGCTCGTCCGATTTCAGATCGATGGAAAAGACTCCGGCAACAGATTTCTTTGATAGGTTTTCGCGTTCAAGCAATCGGGTGACGTGATCAACGACTTCATCTGGGTCGCAGTTTCGTTCACAGCCTACACCCACAGCGATTGTTCGCGGATGAAAAACAAGTTCCTTGTCAGAACCATTGTTTAGCCCGGTTGTAACTGTGATTACCAGTTCACCGTCTTCGGTTATTGGTAATTCACTATTTTCTAACCAAGGGGCAGCACCAATCAAGCGAACACTGGTGCCAGCCAGAAGCTGTGCCATGAAAGCATTGGCGTTCTCAGGATTACCTAAAATCCATCCTTGTGGAGGGCTGTCTAATGCAACACCAAACCGTAAGTCGCCAGCGGTTGTAATTGCTGCGTTAATGCCGAGAAGACCTGCAATCCGATTAGCTAGCTCATTGGCTTGTCCAACGTGTCCGCCAAGTAAGGGAATAATGGCTGAACCATCTTCCGCCAATGCCAGAACTGCTGGGTCTGTTTTCTTGTTACCCAAGACTGGCGCGAGAACTCTAATCAAAATTCCTGAAGCACAAACACCGATAACGGGATGACCTTGTCTAAAAAGCGACTGAAGATGGGTAATGCTGTTATCAAAGAAAAGGTCACAGCTCTCAACCCGACCGGACCGACCGTGAACTTGGGCTGAAAAACCTTGCCCAATCAACTTCCTAGAAAGCTTTGCTCCTTCTTCCGTTAAAGCAACAAAGACAGGAGGCTTCGCTAGACCGTCCACGCCTCGCCTCTTTTATGCACTAAGATAATGGAAAAATAGGGAGCTTTATTATCTTCCAGATCATTTATCGGAAGAATGCGTTGGTTTTCCATGGTGGCTCGTTCGACGTAGCGAGCACAATCCAGGAGGTCTAGATCACTCAGCACTCGGTGAATTTTTTCAAAATGACGACCAACTTTTATAATCGCCACCGCATCGCTTTTCTCGATACCCGATCTAAGGGCATCTTCGTCCAAAGGTCCAGGCAACACGGTTAAAACATCATTGCGAGCCGCCAAAGGTGAACGCAACATGGCCGCAGAAGCAGTCAGCGAAGAAACGCCGGGAATAACCTCCATCGGGCAGCTCTCGGAAAGACGCCCGAACAAGTACATAAAGGAGCCATAGAAAAACGGATCACCTTCACAAAGAACCGCAACGTTCTTTCCTTGCTGCACCATTTCTTCGATATCCAGTGCCGCTTTATCGTAGATCTGTTGAGCCGGAAATCTGGCTTCTACGAGTGGCATTCTGATCGCATATTCTTTTATGCCAATTGGCAGGTGATCAGCCACAATCGAACGCGCCAAACTATCGCCAACTTCGGGAGCAGGATAAGCAACGACATCAGCTTCCCGCAAACGGTTGTAGGCTTTCAAAGTGATCAGTTCTGGATCACCTGGGCCAATACCCATTCCCCAAATCTTTCCGGTCATGAAAATCCTACTCTTTTATCAGGCAATATTGCGTAACAGGCATAGCGGGACGCCAGCCGTGAAGCCCGCCAACAGGGTCAGCAGCAGATAAGGCAATTCTTTCGAGCGAGCCACCCTTTTCAGCAAAAAAGCTTAGCAGTACAGCCTCAGCTTCCAAGGTTACCGCATTAGCGACCAAGCGTCCGGCAGGTTTCAAGGATTTGAAACAAAAATCAATAATTTTGCGATCACGCACGCCGCCGCCGACAAAGATGGCATCTGGCTGCTCCAATCCTTCCAACGCCAGTGGAGCCGCTCCTTTGATCACTTTCAGCCCAGGTGTTCCCAAAGCCATCATGTTTTCTGCAAGAAAGCCAAGGCGATTGTCGTTGTGCTCAATTGCGATTGCTCGGCATCTAGGATGATGACGCATCCATTCGATGGAAACTGATCCGCTGCCAGCACCAACATCCCACAGCAGCTGTCCGGGCGTTGGTCTCAACCTGGAAAGCGTTGATGCGCGAATTGTTCGTTTGGTTAGCTGACCGTCCGAGATGAAGGCTTCATCTGGTAGTCCCGGCACTCGACCAAACAAGTCTCGTTCTGTCTCAGCAGTACAATCAATCGCAATGATGTTGAGATCTGCTCCCCTGTCATATTCCCAAGCGTTCGCTGTCGCTGTAACTTGGCTCTCTTTGTCACCATTGAGGTGTGAAAGAACAGTCATTGATGAAGACCCATAGCCTGACTTGGTTAACAGGCCTGCAACTTGGCGAGGCGTAGAACTATTATGACTGAGCACTAATAATTTGGCGCCGGGATAAAGGAACGAGTTCAAGAGCTCAATCGGGCGACCATGAACACTTAAGCAATCGACATCTTGCCGCGACCAACCCATCTTGGCACAGGCCAAGGACAGCGATGAGGGCGAAGGAAGAATCTTTAGTTCGTCTTTGTTGAAATACCGAAGCAAGGTTGTTGCAATGCCAAAGTCCAGCGGATCTCCGGTTGCCAGAACGACAACTTGTTTACCTTTGTGAAACTGGATCTGTTCAACAGTAGTAACAAGCGGACTGCCCCAGAGGATCGTCTCTCGATTAGCTTTGCTCGGCACAAGGTCTAAATGTCTTTCTCCGCAGACTAAAACATCAGCTGCTTGAACAACAAGTTGATAACTCTTCGGCAATCCTGTCCAGCCATCGTCTCCCATGCCAACAACTGAAAGCCAGGGCGTCATTTACTTAGTTCCAAAGCCAGCGCGTTGACGACAGACGCCGCCATTGGACTGCCCCCCACTCTGCCAAGTATTGTTACATGAGGAATAGACTGAAATCGAGTAGCTAAGAGTTCTTTAGACTCTGCCGCCCCAACAAAGCCAACTGGCATCCCAACGATTGCTGCAGGTGGTTTCTGACCCTTTTCTACATTCTCTAGCAAATGGAACAAAGTCGTGGGTGCATTCCCGATGACGACTACACAACGGCTTAAGTCTTGTGGCCAGAACTCAACAGCGGCGGCGGAGCGGGTTGTTCCCAACTTCCTTGCCAAATCGGGCGTACCTGAATTGTTAAGTGTGCAAACAATTTTGTTCCCACAGTTTAAGAACCGCTTCGTGATAGAAGCGGCTACCGCTTCGCAATCGGTCAGTATTGTGGCTTTAGAATTAATAGCTGTAGAGAAAGCAGAAACAAAATCGCTCGTCGCCCGAATAGAATTAGCAACCTCAGTCAATCCGCAAGTGTGTACCAACCGACGGACAACGGGCCACATCGTTGGTTCGAACCTAGAAAAATCGACTTCCTTTGCAATGGTTTCAAAGGATAGTCGATAGATTTCATCCGGATCGCGAACGTAGTCAAACATCTGACCTACTTATCTTTCAGCGTCACTGGCCCCATTGGATGATCAGCATGTGGGTACGGATGATGGTGGTGATCGTGGCTATGCCCATCTCCATGGTCGTGGCTGTGATCATGACTATGTCCGTCTCCATGATCATGATGATGGTCGTGATCGTGATCATGGTCATGGCTATTGCCGTCAGAGATACCTTCTACGTGATGATGATGGCTCTCTTGGGCCAGTCCTACTTCAGCTTCAAAACCCAAAACCTGAGCTCTGTACTTACAAAGCTGACAGTTCATGTTGTTTTCACCATCAACAATTTCCTGAATGCGCTCGGCAAAGGTTTCAAGAACCAAAGGATGGTCGTTCAAGTAGCTCGCTTTAACGAACTCTATGTCTGGATGCCGCGCGGCGACGACATCAACAGCGTCATAAATACGATCAATCAGAATGCCAGTGAACAAAAAGTAAGGGAAAACAACAATACGTTTGTATCCCAGCTTAGTCATGTGCTCCAGGCCTGGTTCAACCAATGGGAAGGTCACGCCGGAATAAGCAGTCTCTCCCCAACCAAAGCCAAAACCTTCCCAAAGCATACGCATAACCTTGGTCGCGTTTGAGTTTGCATCAGGGTCGGAGGCCCCACGTCCAACAACAACGAGCAGCGTATCATGGATAGCAACATCATCGCCCGCTTCTTCGAGCGCTTCCTGAATACGATCGCCCGCTGCACGCATCATCTTGGTATCGATGGCTAACTCACGGCCATACCGGATAGTGATCTCCGGGTGTTGAGCTTGATAAGTATTGAGAACTGAAGGAATGTCATTTTTCGCATGACCTGCCGCGAACAGCATTCCTGGTACAGCAAGTACTTCAGTGACGCCCGCTGCTCGCAGCTTGTCTAAACCTGTGCCAATAATTGGTGTAGCGAACTCAAGATAACCGTATTCGACATTATCATATGGCAGCTGCTCCGCTAGTTTGGCTGAAACTGCCGCAAATTGATCAACAGCAGCCTGGGAGCGGCTGCCATGGCCACAAATCATAACACCGGTTTTTGACATTCGAATATTCCTCCTAAAACTGAAGTCTATCTATCGACTTGGTGGTTCGACGTCACTAGCTAATTTGAGACTAGGACTTGCGAGAAAAGGCCGAGGCATAAAAAAAAAGAGCTCCGCCGTTAACAGAGCCCTCCAATTCGACAAAAAATTCTTGTCTAGTTCGTCATTGGTATCAGGTTTCTTGCGTTTTCAGCCATTTCAGCGTGGGCGTCTTCCACAAACGGAATGAGACCTTTATCAACCAAATAGCCCTCTTCGCCAGAAGCGCCTTCTGAAACGAATTCCGCAACAAACTCCTGAATGCCAGGAACAATATCAACATGCGCATTCTTGACATAGAAATAGAGACCTCGGGAAACGGGATATTCACCAGAAGCGATGAGTTCAAACTCAGGCTCTACGCCTTCGACTGTGGCCGCTTGTACCTTGTCTTCGTTCTGCTCTAGAAAAGAAAAACCGAAAACACCGAGGGCGTTCGGGTTAGCAACCAATTTGTTCACAATCAGAACGTCATTTTCTCCAGCATCAATCCAAGCGCCGTCTTCGCGCATCGTATGACAAATACTTTTGTAGGCTGCCTTGTTTGTTTTCTTCATGGCTTCAATAAAGTCGAACTGCTTGCATCCGCCTTCAAGTGCCAATTCAACGAATGCATCCCGGGTGCCGGAAGTTGGCGGTGGACCAAGTACTTCGATCTCTTGATCAGGAAGCGAAGCATCTATGTCTGTCCACCTGATGTAAGGATTGGCAATCATATTGCCATCTGCATCTGGAACTTCCTTTGCCAAAGCCAAGAAGATTTGCTTGCGTGTCAATTCAAACAATTCTCCCTCGTCTGCTGAGTTTGCTATGACGATACCATCGAAGCCCACTTGAACTTCAGTGATTTCAGTAACACCATTGGCTGCACACTTCTCGATCTCGCTTTCTTTGATGCGGCGAGAAGAATTTGTGATGTCTGGATGTTCTGTACCTACTCCAGCGCAAAACAATTTCATTCCACCGCCGGACCCAGTTGCCTCCACGACAGGTGTTTTAAAGCCAGAAGACTGGCCAAAGCGTTCAGCGACAGAGGAAGAGAAAGGGAATACGGTGGACGATCCAACGATTTGGATTTGATCCGCAGCATTTGCGCTCACTGAAACACAGGCCAATGTCATGGTCGCCAATGCAGTGCGAAGAAGAGTAGTTTTCATTTGTGACTTCCCTTGTCTTTCATTCAAGTTTCAGGTCAGATAACAAGTATCGTAACTGTGTTATCTTTGATTACGAATCTAATAATACAATTATTTTACAGAAAGATTACTGTTTAATGACAGAACGCTTTTCTTCCAATCAACTTGGTATCGGGCCTTACAACCCTTTGATGGAGAAATTGCCTTCGCCGCTTCTTTCGATTGACGGTAACCTTCAAGTTCTATGGGCTAATCAAGCAGCTCGGAAACTCTTTGGCGGTCTGCCTGATGGTCGTTGCCTCGATGACCTTATTGACGTTGATGCAGAAGAGCTAAAGAAAATACGCGCCGAAAGCCGCAATGATTCAAGTGACAAACCCCATCTCATAGTTAAGCAAGGACGAACATCGGTTAGAGAATTAGAAATTCGTTTTGTACATCTGCCATCTGTAAGCCAGCAAAACGATAGTTCCGTAGTGGTTATCTACGATCTCACCCCCCACACGCAATTGGATAAGACCCGCGCGGATTTCATAGCCAACGCAAGTCATGAACTTAGAACCCCTTTGGCCAGTCTCGTTGGTTTTATTGAAACCCTACAAGGACCAGCCAAAGACGATGTTGAGGCACGAGAGCAGTTTTTGTCTATCATGGCAGACCAAACCCGGCGGATGACAAGACTCGTTGAAGACCTCATGTCTCTGTCCAAAATTGAGATGAATGAGTACGAGGCACCCGATGACTCTGTTGAGCTCGGCTCACTTCTTAAAGGGGTAGCGAGTTCGCTCGCTATTCAAGCCCAGGCCAAGAGGGTGGATATAAAAGTAACTGGAGACCTGGAAAAGGTGGTGATTGGAGATTTCGACCAGATCGAACAGATCTTCTTTAACCTTATAGAAAACGCGATAAAGTACGGCGATGAAGATTCAACCGTTTTGATCGACGTGGTTCAAGTCGATTTAATATCAAACATGATAGGAATAAAGATTACTGACCAGGGTCACGGTATTCCGAAAAAATACCTAGACCGATTGACAGAGCGATTTTTCAGAGTTGATAAAGCACGGTCTCGCTCGCTCGGGGGCACCGGGTTGGGTCTGGCGATTGTTAAACACATCATCAATCGCCATCGCGGCCACTTATTAATCGACTCCGAGGAAGGTGTCGGCAGTACTTTTGAAGTTCGACTGCCCCTAAAACTAGCTGTTTAGCCTCTTTCTTAGTGCTCGAGTCCCAAATGTCATAAAACTGTAACATTGGCCATCTAAAGGCAAACTAGACCCATCCCTAACGGTTTTGGAGCCGTCAATTGTTTGTACTCGCTGGAATCATTGTTGCTCTCGCAGTTGCTAGCTATTTTCTAGCATTTAGGCGCGCTGGTCACTGGGGCGAAACACAGGGACTGAAACACCTCCCGCGTTTCCATGGTAATTTCGTTGTAACCTGGGTTCTGCTTGCCTCCCTCATTGGGTGGGCAGTTGCTACAGCAAGCTTTATTTGGGTACGGAAAAAGCCAGAATCATTAGATCCTGCCTTGATCGACATGCTTCTTGCAGACCAACCTTTCTATTCCTTAGCCTTGTCGTTGATCTTTGCTTCCTTTGCATTTTTGACAGTCTGGTTCTCGACAAAAGCAGGCACCGCTGTACGCCGTTGGTTGGAAACAACCCAGCGCCGCGTTATGCTGGTAGCAGCTATGGTGGCGGTTTTGACAACCGTGGGCATTATTGCCTCTCTCGTTTTCGAGGCCTACCGCTTCTTTGAGTTGATCCCAATCCAGGACTTCTTGTTTTGTACTCAGTGGAGCCCTCAAACAGCCATTCGATCTGACCAAGTCGCAGCCGCAGGCTCTTTCTGTGTTGCACCTCTTCTTGTTGGAACACTGCTCATCAGTTTTATTGCTTTGTTGGTCGCTGTTCCCTTAGGTCTCTATTCAGCCATTTACCTTTCCGAATACGCATCACCGCGGATCAGGACTTGGACTAAACCACTCCTAGAGATCCTCGCGGGTATCCCAACCGTTGTTTATGGTGTCTTTGCCGCCTTGATCGTTGCGCCTTACTTGAGGGATTCAGGCGCTTACTTTGGCGTTTCTGTCAGCTCTGAATCAGCTCTCGCAGCTGGATTGGTCATGGGCGTCATGATCATACCTTTTGTAAGTTCATTATCTGACGATGCCATTCAAGCCGTACCGTTAAGCTTGAGAGAAGGTTCCCTCGGCTTAGGCTCTACGAAGTCTGAAACGATCAAACGTGTCGTGATTCCAGCTGCGCTGCCTGGTATCGTTGGCGGTGTTCTTTTAGCAGCAAGTCGCGCCATCGGTGAAACAATGATTGTGGTGATGGCGGCTGGTTTGACCGCCAACATGACAGTTAACCCTCTAGAGGCTGTGACAACCTTTACAGTGCAAATCGTTGTTCTCTTGGTTGGTGACCAAGAATTCGACAGCGCCAAAACCTTGGCCGCCTTTGCCTTGGGCATTTTCCTATTTATTGTAACTTTAGTGCTCAACTATTTCGCCCTGAAAATTGTGCGAGAGTTTAAGGAGCAATACGAATGACCCTTTCACAAGAAGCACTCAAAAGAAGAGCCAAAAGACGCACTGCGGAAACGCGGTTCCGTTCATATGGTATCATTGCGCTTGGCATTGCAGGGGCCATGCTGCTGACGCTTTTCTTTACTGTTTTCACCACAGGCATATCAGCCTTTTGGCGCCATGAGGCTCTCATAGAGTTTCAGCTCACCGAAAAGCGCATGAAGATTGATCCGACCGCTAGCTACAGCGATGCTGATTACGAAAAGCTAGCTCGAAGTGCGCCTTACAATCTGATTGTTAAAGACGCTATGTATGCCCTCTTCCCCGATGTTAAAAAGCGTAAACACAAAAAACATCTTGGCAAGATGATCTCCTATGGGGCTGAGATAGCTCTAAGAAATGCAGTTCTCAAGGGTAAGGCCCACGTTGGAGACAACTTCAAGCTGTGGGTACCAGTATCTGACGATCTCGACACTTTCTTAAAGGGCTATATTGACGCCTCATTACCTGAAAAGAAGCGTCGGGTGAAAGACAACGAGATTGAATGGGTCCACAAACTCCAGGACAACAAGCTCATTAGAAGCTCCTTTGATTGGGGTTTCTTTACCAGAGCAGATAGCCGTGAACCGGAGATGGCCGGTATGGGTGGTGCAATTAAGGGTTCCTTCTACCTTCTACTCGTAACTTTTTTGCTATCCGTTCCGATTGGTGTGATGGCCGCGATCTATTTGGAAGAATTCGCCAGGCAGAACAAGTTCACTGACTTTATTGAAATCAACATCAACAACCTGGCGGCTGTCCCTTCAATCATCTTTGGTCTTCTGGGTTTAGCGATGTTTTTGAATTTCCTTGGGTTTCCAAGATCTGCGCCGCTCGTTGGGGGCATGGTGTTAAGTCTCATGACATTACCGACGGTGATTATCGCAAGCCGTAATGCCATTGCAGCGGTACCACCGACACTGCGCGAAGCAGCTATCGGTCTTGGTGCCAGTCCAATGCAAACAGTCCTTCATCATGTGTTGCCAGTCGCCTTGCCTGGTATTCTCACCGGTACAATTCTCGGCTTGGCTCGTGCCTTGGGTGAAACTGCTCCCTTGATCATGATCGGCATGGTTGCCTTTATCGCGTCGGTGCCTGACTCGATTGTTGATCCCTCCTCTGCTTTACCGGTTCAGATCTTTCTTTGGGTCGATAGTCCAGAACGTGCCTTTGTTGCGAAATCCAATGCTGCCATTATGGTCATGTTGGGCTTCTTGCTCGTGATGAATGGAACAGCCGCTTACCTCCGCCATAGAGCAGAAGAACGCTAGGAAACTAAAAGAATGACTTCAGTTAAATTCTCCGTCAATCAGCTAACAGTTTATTACGCCATCAAGATGGGCATGCAGAATGTCTCAATGGATATCAATGATCGCCAGATAACAGCGCTCATTGGCGCCTCTGGTTGCGGTAAGTCCACGTTCCTGCGTTGCCTTAACCGTATGAACGATTTGATCCATGTCGCAAAAGTCAGTCGTTGCACTTGGGACGAGGCAAACAAAGCCTTTGTACCAACGGCGGACGCAACTGGCGCTGTCTTGATGGACGGTGATGATATCTATGCCCCAACAGTAGATGCTGTTGAGCTTCGCCAAAAGGTGGGCATGGTTTTTCAGAAGCCCAATCCATTCCCAAAATCAATTTATGACAACGTCGCTTACGGCCCCCGTATTCACGGCCTCGCTGGCACACAGGACGAGCTAGATCAAATTGTTGAAGAGAGTTTGACAAAAGCAGGCCTTTGGACGGAAGTAAATGATCGCCTGAAACAACCAGGTACATCCTTATCAGGTGGACAACAGCAAAGACTTTGTATTGCTCGCGCTATTGCAGCTGGTCCCGAAGTTGTTCTAATGGATGAGCCTTGTTCAGCGCTCGATCCAATCGCAACAGGTATCATTGAAGAACTGATGGGTGAGCTCAAGAAAGACTACACTATTGTTATCGTTACTCACTCAATGTCACAGGCTAGACGTGTTTCTGACCGCACATCCTTCTTTCATTTGGGCGAGTTGGTTGAAATGAACGATACTGAGCAGCTTTTCGACAATCCCGAGAATGACCAGACTAAAGGTTTCATTTCAGGCCGCTTTGGTTAAGGTAGTGACCGAATCTAACGGAGACCCTTGTGGCCCAGGCAATCGCTAAAAGCGGCACAGAACCTCATTTGTTGGTCGTAGAAGACGAGGAAGCTCTCGTCATTTTGTTGCGCTATAATCTAGAGCGTGAAGGTTACCAAGTGTCAGTTGCTATGGACGGCGACGATGCTATTTATATGGCCGAAGCCATTGAACCTGATCTGATTCTGTTGGATTGGATGTTGCCGGGTCGATCTGGGCTTTCCATTTGCCGTGAAATCCGTGCGCACAAGACTCTCAAGAAAACGCCAATCATCATGGTGACAGCACGCGGCGAAGAGCGTGACATGATCCAAGGTCTGAAGAATGGCGCAGACGATTACGTGCGCAAACCGTTCTCCCCGACCGAACTACTGGCTCGCGTTGAGGCAGTTCTTCGGCGCAGTGATCCAAAACGTGACATGGATCAGCTAGAGGTTGGTGGTCTGGCACTTGACCGTAATTCTGTAGAAGTCCTTTGGGAAGATACCCCTGTCGCACTCAGTCTAACTGAACTGCGGTTACTGGAAGTGATGATGGAAAGACCAAACCACGCTTGCAGCCGAGACTTTTTAATTACTCGCGTCTGGGGAGAAAACGACGAAGTCGACTTCAGAACCGTTGACGTGAACATCCGCCGATTAAGGCAAGCCCTGACAGAATCCGGCGCGCCCGATTTTGTGAGAACCGTACGCGGCATTGGTTACGCGCTGAAAGACAGCTAAATCGCTTTTGGCTTGCTTGTTAACGTGACTTTAACTTCCAACTGTTTTCTCTCAGCATCTCTCGTGACGGATAATCGACCGTCATAAGTCCACCATCAACGATCAAAGTCTGACCCGTGATG
>CAJQQJ010000379.1 GCA_905480445.1 uncultured Alphaproteobacteria bacterium
TACTGCCATTTTTCTTCTCATTTATGCTGTTTATGGACGGGTTTGGTTACATTTGGTCATTGAGCGCCGTCGCGAGTTTGTTACTTTTTGCTCTGTTGTTTGACACACTGAACCTCTTTGTCGGCACAGTACTAGGAGTGAGTTGTGCTTACTTTCTCTACTATGTCAAAACGGGTACATTTGAACTACCGGACCAGGCGTTTTTGGCAATGCCAGTGATGGGTTTTACGTTGATCATGATTCGAGGCGTTTTAGCCTACAATGACCATCATGTTGAAAAAATGAAAATCCATACAGCAAAAGCATTAGCTGGCCACATTGCTCATGAGATGAGGACGCCGTTACTTGGAATTCAACTGGATGCAAAAAAAAGCCGCAAAATTGTAAAAAGAGAAGCGGAGTTTCGCAGCCAACCACTCGTGTTGAAAAGTTTTGATAGAATCCTGTCGCATGCAGTTGGGGCCAATCTCGTCATTGATATGTTACTCACAAATGCTCGAAAAACTCAGGCAAAAAAGGACTCGTTTTTGACTTTTGAGGCAGCAGAATTCGTTCGTGAGATTTTGGAAACTTACCATTTTAAGAGCGACGAGGCTGAAAGAGTTTCTTTGGTGGTGGACTCAGGGTTCTACTTTCGCGGCACTGAGGTCTTGATGAGACATGTTATCTACAACCTTCTTAAAAATGCCTTAAAGGCGATCAAGGAAGTTTCGAAAGGCAAAATAGTAATTTACATCTCGACAGATGGAAAACGCGGGCGGATTGCAGTCACAGACAATGGCCCCGGTGTTCCCCTCGCTTTCCAGCCCGTGCTTTTCAAACCCTTTAGTACAACCTCCCAAGATGACACAGGAACGGGCTTAGGATTGGCGTTTTGCTCAATGGTTATCGACGATTTCGAAGGAAAAATCCAATATTCTGATGCATCTAACGGTGGGGCTGAGTTTACAATTGTCGTACCTACCGTCGGCAAAGAGGAAGTGTAAGACAAAAGGAGGCCAGAATTACGCTGCAAGAGGGGTCACTAGATTCAGGCCTCGTCGTCGTTTTGTTGATCTCCAATCACTCATAGCAACACGTTCTCTGATATCGCTACATACTTCGAGGACTTGCGCAATTTCTTCATTTCTCAAATTACAGTTAACTGAAAGTCTGATAAGGCATCGAGATGGCGGGGTCGCGGGTGGTAGAAAAACGGATCCGAACACCCCTCTTGTTTCGAGTTCATCACGTAACAAGCTTGTGGATGTGGGCGAGCCAGATTCGAGGGCAATTATTTGTGCGTGAGCAGTGTCGACGTTATAGCCTAGACTATTGAGCCCGAGTCTCAATTCAGTGTGGTTTTCATGGAGCTTTTCCCTTCTCCAACTTTCCTTTTGAAAAATATCCAACGCGGCGTCATATCCCGCTACTTCATGGGGGAGGACACCAGTTGAGAAAATCGAAGGAAAGGCTTCATAGCGATAGAACTCGGCGTGACGACGAGAACAAACGACCGCACCGCCACGGGCAGCGACTGCCTTACTCATTCCAAGAGTACGGAAATGAACTTGGTCAGCTAATCCAAGGGCAACGACTAAACCAGCACCGTTTGGGCCTTGAGTACCAAAAGAATGGGTTTCATCAACAACTATCACACAGCCGTATAGTTCGGCCAAGAACACAAAATCTTGAAGAGGTGCTATTGCTCCGTCGGTACTATAGAGCGCGTCAACAACTATGATTCCAGAGCCATGTTTTTGAAGAAGAGATTCGAGATTGTTTGGGTCATTGTGTCTAAACGGAAAAGGTTGGGCTAAGGCACTAACGGCACCTTGCCAAAGAGACATGTGAGCCTTCATGTCCATATAAATCGGTATTTCTGGACGGGCAATTGACTGTATAAGACCTACGTTTGCTGTATAACCTGATGTCGTTAAAACGGCGTCTTGAGCTAACATAAGCCCTGCTAATCGATGCTCAAAGGCTTTGATTGGGTCGGTATGATGGTAGGACCAAACGCGAGAAGCAGTATCACCATGACCGCCATCTCGTAAAACGGCGACTTCAGCTTCAACAATACGTGTGTCATTGGCTATGCAAAGATAGTCGTTGGTCCTAAGTTGAACCGAGTTTGAATCCGGCAATTTCCCTTTCAATGGATGCCGACCAGCCCAGTCACCCTTTAGGCGGACCTCATAATACTCGTCAACCCTTTTCCTCAGGAACTCAGGTTCGGGCTGAAATAAGTGATTTATTCCAGAATCCGGCAATGTACTTCCCTTCCAGCATTCTTAATTTGTTGCAGTTTTGTTTTTTAGAAGCTTACTGCAAATTGCCTAAATTCAAGAGTCAGTCTTTGCGTTTTGGGAAAGTGACTCGAAGTGACTCGGTTTTGTTTTCGGTTTTTCGTTTTGCATTTTAGGAATGAAGGTTCGATGAATTACAATTTTTAGTTAAAACCTACAAATTTTTGTAGCAATTTTAAGAACACGCCCTGCAAATTTGCTGCTGCAAACGAATCGATTCCACCGCTGCTTGGCAAAAAAGCAGGGGCGACTTGCGCGATGAAGACAGTTTGCGGCAAGTCTTTATGGCTCTACCCCAGTTTGTTCATGACAGTACCGAACCCCGGCGACCTATAGAATGCCGCACTCGTGAAGAGGGGTGACGTCGCCTTGACTAGCCAGCGCCAAATTAATGCTTACGTTAACAGCTAAGTCATCAGTCAGATGTACGAGGAGCCTTGTGATGAAAACTGTACTTACGTTACTATTTTTACTTTCTTTCCCGTTAGTGGCATCGGCGGCTTTGAATGTTGAAAGTCAATCAAAGCCTTTACCCGTTGCTCAAGCGACCACCCAAGTAGCCGGCGGTTCGTTCTTCTCTCACTCATCCCGCGGCTCATACAGCAGCTCATTTGGTAATCGCGGTGGTTTCATCGTCCGTAAAAAGCCTGGGGAGTTCCGTTTTCACAAGCCACGGTTTCAGCAGAAGAAATCACTGTTCAACAACGGATTTTCGGTAAAGGATAGACGCTGTCGCCAGAGCAGGAGAAACTACTACAGTGACTACTGCTATTCAGTGCGCCGGAATGACTTGATTAAGCGAGGCGGAAACTAAGCGGTTGGTTTACCAAAGAGCTTTGCCATAAAATTCATGAACCAGTCGTGTTGGATCGGGTCAACGGTGACTTGCAAGGCATCTTGTTCCTCTTTGCTCTGGACACCGGATTTGCCTTCATGATGCTTTGATGCTTTTTGCCATCGACGAAATCCCTTGGCCGTACATTCCGGATGGAACTGCAATGCATAGGCCCTATCGCCATATCTGAAGGCCTGTTGGGGAAAGGCTTCGCTGTAGGCTAACAACTCCGCCCCTTCCGGGAGAGAGAATTCGTGAAAATGGGATTCTGTGAAAAAAGTAGGCTGGTTCAAAAATCCCTCGGTTTTTGCTGCTTCTGTCGGATGGATTTCGTAGTAGCCAAACTCGTGCGGTGAGCCCGCACGTGGTCCGCATTCGGCCCCCAGGACCCTGGCGATCGATTGTGCGCCTTGGCAGATGCCGAGAAGCGGGACGGCTTGGTCAATGCATTGGCCTGTCCATTGGTTTTCGTCATGGAGGAAAGGGTGGATATCCTCTTCGAAAACATTAAAGGGTCCGCCATAGACAACCGAACCAGCCAAATTGGTTGGTACATCGCCAAGTTTATCACCTTTGAAAGGGCGTTTTACCGTGATGTTAAATCCGTTACTTTGAAAGTACTGAAAAGCACGATCGTCTGTCGGGCTGTCAGTATGATAGATGAGGACTACTTCTTTCGACATGGATTAAGCTCCAAACTCGGTTGAAAGTGCTTCGATATGTTCAGGCGAGAGACCACAACATCCACCAAGAACTTGCACGCCGTCTTTGACCCAACCTTTAGCGAATTCAACGAGCTCAGTTGGTGGTATGATATCCATGAACTGCCAATGGGGTGCCATGAAGTAACCAGAATCAGGATAGGCCGTTAAGACACCATTAAAGCGGGCTTGCACTAACGGGATAGCATCAGATGTGACATTGGAAGGCGTGTGCATAATGCCGACTGCGTCAACGCTGTATGCAAGAGCAGCATCCAACAATGCATCAAAAGGCACGTCCTCATCCTGAACAAACGAAAGAACCTCGCCTTGCTCTCCCCGCTTGGCAGACAGACCCGACCAAGTTGGCAATCCGGTTTGTATTGCGGCCTTCGTTGCCAGATGAACCCGTTCTGGATCAAACATCATCTCAAGCAAGATCAGGTCACAGCCTTCATCTTTATGAATTTGCGCCAGTTCACCAAAGGCGTCAAACATCTCACTTCTGTTCATCTGTGATCGATCAGATGTTGAGGTTCCTGGAACAATTGGGACAGCATGAGAAACAGAACCGGCGATCAGAACGTCAGGGCGGTTCATTTTATCGCGGGCTTTTTGGGCTGCTTTGACTGCAAGTTTGTTGATCTCAACGGTTTGATCGCCAACGCCAGCGGCAGTTAACATGATCCGATTGGAGGCATAGGTGTTCACAGTGATAATTTCTGCGCCTGCGCGAATGTAATCGCAGTGAACCTCTACTAGCTGGTCAAACCCATGAACGTTCGCCCTGCCGCACCAAGCGAAGGTATCCATCTCTACGCCTCGGCGTTCCAATTCAGTGCCAATAGCACCGTCGATGATCACAGCCTTGCCTTGGTCGAGTTTGGCTTTGAGATCTTTGTAAGACATCAGTTTTCTCTCCTGACTTCATAGCCTTCGACTTCTGGTTCACTGTCTTCCAGGATCTCTGGAAACCCTGGTGCTCGTAAATCTGTTTCGCAATCATCTTCAAGGCGTTTAACAACCTGCGATGACCAAACACGCGGTCCATAACGATCCAAGCCGTCCTTCATGACGTCAACGACAACAGGTGACAGATCCATAGGCACACCAAGTTCTCGCCCTAATTGATCAAACAAGGACACATCTTTCAGTTCGTGGTCCATCGTGAAGTTGATGTTGTAGGACCCATTTAGGATCAACTGTCCTTCAGTTTCATGGACGAAAGAGT
>CAJQQJ010000380.1 GCA_905480445.1 uncultured Alphaproteobacteria bacterium
CAAAACCCAGAAATGGGGCGTGAAACCATGCCAAATTGGCTATATCCAACCCTAAAAGTTGCAAATAACTGATCCTACTGGAAATCCATCGCTAATTCGGTAATGTCAGACGGGAAAATAGGCCTTATACTGAGGTCTCTGGTAATAAATTGATTGTGTAAAATTGATTTTGCAACCAGGGATTTATCCCAACATTGGTACGTAAAGTACCACAGAACAAAATTGTACAATGAATTTTGTATTGCGGCGAAAACAGCTACTATAATACGGTAATAAACTGTTTTGAAGCATCTTAAATTAGTTCTTTTGGGGGCTAATATGGTCTTCCCTTCGAATACTGTTAGGTAAGCTTGTTTCAAAATATGGGGTTAAAAGTTGGCCGCTGAATTCGGAGGCAAAACTGCCGGTGTAAAACAGGGGGGGCCAGATCAGGGTTTCGTCAATAATACCAAACCGTCATAATAAAGCTTCTGGTACTTCACGTACTTTTGTTGCGACGAGCCCAACTGTATTGTTTTCAATCATTATTGCGATTGGTATTGTTGGAACGAATTACGGACTTGTTCCGCATCGCGGTGCGCTATGTAGGGAATTCTGACTTTTCTAACACCAATTTATGAGTTTCAACTCTCTGTGAAATCAAGAAGATTGATAACAACTGCGTCGATCAGTGTTATCTTCATTAAAATTGAACCATGGAGGTCGATTGAAATGCACATGTTGAAATCTGGCACTTTAGCCCTGATTGCTCTAATCATCACTATTCCTGACAACCAAGGCCATGCAGACGACATCGATCTGAAGTGGGCATCCGCACGAAGAGAAGCAAACGCACTTGGCGATTTAGCCAAGGCAGGAGACGCAACGGCCGTTCGAACGCTTGGTGGCCTTGCTTTGATCAGTGGAAATGCACCATTTGCCCACAACATGGGTTGGGTTCATCAAAACGGTTATGCTGGTGAACGGCAAGGTCTGGAGTGGGCCTGTGGTTTCTATGCCTCAGCTGCCGGAGAAGAATATCCTCCTGGCATGCATGCTTATGCAAATCTGTGTTTGTTGCCGACCGCCAGAAGGTCAACTGGTGAAAGCGCAATTGCGGCTGACAACGAGGCAATGGGCATGCTATCAAGTTCCGCTCGATTAGGCTGGCCTGCCTCTGCCATCCTTTATGCCGAACGTAAGTTGAACCGGCGGGGACCGGTCATGAAAAATGCACGTTCAGCAAGAGATATCGTCGAGGTCGGACTGGCCGCTACGCCCACAACTGCACAAAAAGTGACCCTGTCTTATCTACTTGGTATGACGGCTATTTACGCGAATAGGCCACGTGGAACAAAAACTTTGCAGAGCTACAGACAAGGCGAAGAAGCGTTAAATTTTGCGGCATCCCACGGGCATACACCTGCCGCGAACGCATTATCAGAACTACACGAAATTTGGTTGCAATCTCTCAGTTACAATGCCGCGACATGGTCGGAACCGGCGATAAGCTTGGGCGAATGTGTGAACAATATCCAAAGTATCAAACCAGACAAATATTTGGCGGGCAGCTGTAATGGCGGTTATATCCTAGCGCGCTCGTTGCTTAGGCATGTCACTGAAGATACGGCATATTTGTATGAAAACCTGCAAGACGTAGACAAAGAAGCTGCGCAAGATACTGCTAAATTTATGGAGGAGAAATGCGCCAAGTTCCGCGCAACGCAGCACATGTGGGAAGAGAAATTTTTGAATCGCTACATCGAACGAGTCAACACAAAAGACTGGGGTGAATGATGTTGGAGCCCTTTCGTATTTGTAGTGCAGGCCGCATTTGCGCCCGCTGCGTAGAAAATGAACGAGCGTAGATAATGGGCGAATTTCCGGAGCTTTCTAAAAGGAAACCGTTGCAGTCTCCCCGGCCGGAGCCTGAACTCAAGACTGTCGAGGAAATGTTCAAGGCCATTCGACGTATTATGAAGAGGCAGGCAATCAAGGCAAGTGAAAGCCAGTACGATGTGATGGTTTGCGTTCGTTCCGTCGATGCAGCAAAAGCAGTTTTCGAGGCCGTTCCAGTTAAAGGCAGGCCAATCGGCTATGGAAATGCTGTGATGTCGGCATTGGATGCACTTCACGAAATTTTTTGGGACGATGAAGGAGAATATACTTCGAGGGGCATGGTAGGTGATGTGTGCTTTGATGTTGAACAGCTTCTTGACCGGCAATATACTTTCAAACACCGGAACATCGATGAAAAAGAAGTTCGCCTCCTCCTCAATCAAGAGATGGAGCAGATCATTGCGTCAATTCAAACACCATCAATTGCTCTCAACGAAGCCAATATCAAAACTGAGGTGCAAGGGGCTAACAATACAACTTATTATGTAGAGTTCACCTTCGAGGGCGCGTCGGATGAATATGCCAGTGTGATAGGTAAAATTTATAGCGACGAATTTTACGAAAATCTGATCAGAAGGGATTTTGGGCAACTATTTCCTGACGATGATTGATGGAGCAAATAACTCATCACCTGTCAGACTCGCATTGAACTTTGTGCTTATGATAACCGCGCCTTGAAAAATGAATAATCGCTCAATGACAGACAGAAAAACAAACTCTTTACCGTGCGAATTGATTCTCGAAGTGTCGGAAATTGAATGGCTTGAACCATGGTGGTGCTTCTATCTGGAGGAAACTGAACTCGGTCAGAGTTTCGAAGACGAGCTGCGAAAAGAAGCATCCGATAAACATACGCTTTATGTCAACGCCGGAGTAAAAACCCACCATTGGCCGGAGTAAAAATGTACCAGTTTGATGGTGTTGGACAGTCGTCATTATCCGCGTTCAGTGGAGCAGC
>CAJQQJ010000381.1 GCA_905480445.1 uncultured Alphaproteobacteria bacterium
GTCAACGTGTGCGATAATCGCAATATTGCGCAAAGACATAGTTCAGCTTTTCTATTTAGGTGTAAGGTTTGGGGGCTGTAAGCCGCCCAGGAGTTCTCTTAGTGTTGGTCGTCGCCGAGCATTTTCATAGCCCACATCAGACCAAGCGTGGCACCTTTGATCCGTGGTAAGAACCACAGCATCAACACCATAGTGATCGGTATCCAAGTCGCCATCTGGATCCAGAGCGCGGGCGACCAAAGCTGCTCTGACCATAGGATCATTGGAATAACAAGGTGGCCAACAATCATAATGGTGAAATAAGGCGGTGCATCATCGGCGCGGATATGGCCGTAGGCCTCTCCACAAGACGCACAATCAGAAGAAATTTTCAGATAGCCAGCAAAAAGGCTGCGGTCGCCACACACACAACAGCGGTGGCCCCACCCTCTCAACATGGATTGAAAGACTCTTCCTTTAAACATGGGCCGCTCTATAGTCGTCTTTTGTGACAAGATAAAGACCTGATTTGTCACGGCAGGGTTGCGTTTTGGACAGTTCTATCTGAGTTCTTCGATTTGCCTTGCATCAGTCACATCAATCAACGGGCCGCCGTAGAGGCGGAACCAGCCGCGGACACGGACGCGTTTACCCTCTAGGTCTTTGTAGTTGAGGCCTTGGGCGACGACGGATTTGGCGAAAGATTTTGGGATCATGATGGTGAAGTCTTCGCGCCAGTCTTCGCCGAAGTTGAGATAAATGTTGCCCCTAACTTTAGCGACGGCGACGATGGTGCCTTCGACGAGTTGGTAGTAGTTGCGTAGGTCGAAGCGTTGAGGCACGGCTTCTTCGGCGCTGACGACTTGATAGATGTTCAAGGCCCAAAGACCAGATCTGGTTTCTCTGGCTACATTCTCGCTTTGGAAAAGAGCGCTTAGATCACTGCCCTCACCCACTTGCGGATAAACTCTGGCAAGACCCTTTTCGATCAGGGCTGTTTGCAGGCTTTTGCCGTCGCTGAACTCGATTATCCCAACCAAATCACCGTAACGGTCTTTAATTGTGGGTTCCCCCACCGACCAATCCTGGTTCGAAAGTAGTTCTCGGATGAGGGCATCAGCTTTGATCTTCAGGCCCTTTTGTTCGACCAAACGGATGGAGGCTAGACGCAGAACCTGGCCCTGCTCCAGCTCAATCCTACCATCGTCCAGCAACCGCCAGGGCTCCGCTGCCTGTGCTGGCCAGCAGAAGAATGAACCCAAAAACAAAATGACAGAGAAGCGTTGCACCCAAACCATGACCTGTCCTTGCCACAGTCGTCCCCAGGAAAGAAGGCCTGGCTGCGGAAAAGAACTCGACAAGAACCGGTGACTCCTTCATTTTCTACCAGTCCGCGCGATACCCGTATGATAAATGGAAACAAGCCCCGCCCATGTCTGATCTCAATGAAAATGGCCGCAAGCGCCTCTACCTCGTCGATGCTTCTTCTTTTATCTTCCGGGCCTATCATTCCCTGCCGCCGCTGAGCCGCCCGGACGGCACACCTGTTGGTGCTGTATTGGGCTATTCCAACATGCTGCTGCGCATTATTGAGGACAAGCACTGCGATTACATCGCCTGTATCTTCGATACCGCCCGGCACACGTTCCGCAATGAAATCTACGATCTTTATAAGGCCAATCGCGATGCACCACCCGAGGACCTGCGCCCACAGTTCGCCATCGTGCGTGAGGCGACCAAGGCCTTTAATGTAGCCTGTGTCGAGATGGATGGTTTTGAGGCCGACGATCTGATCGCGGCTTACGCCAAGGAAGCCACGGCAGCGGGCTATGAAACCGTCATTGTATCCTCTGACAAAGACCTGATGCAGTTGATCAATGATCAAGTCATGATGCTCGACACAATGAAAAACAGAGAGATCCGCGAACCTGAGGTCTTTGAGAAATTCGGTGTGGGCCCTGACAAAGTTGTCGACATCCAATCGCTGGCAGGAGACTCAGTCGATAACGTGCCTGGGGTTCCAGGGATTGGTGTTAAGACGGCCGCGCTGTTGATTAACGAATATGGTGACCTGGATACACTGTTGGAGCGCGCGGGCGAAATCAAACAGAACAAGCGCCGCGAGAACCTGATCGAGTTTGCTGACCAAGCGCGCCTGAGCCGAGAGTTGGTTACTCTGAAAGATGACATGCCCTTGCCTGTGCCTATGGCTGAGCTGGTCAAACGCGAAGCTGAGCCAGATGTCCTGAGACCTTTTCTAGAATTCAACGGCTTCGGCAAGCTGATGGCACGACTGGGTGCCTCTATGGGCGAAGCACCGGCTAGCCAGGCCGTGCCAGAAAACAACGCCGAAAAATCCTATGAGTTGGTCACAACGCTGGAGCAGCTAGACAGCTGGATCAGTACAGCGGTCCGCGAAGGACTGCTGGCGGTCGATACAGAGACAACATCGGTTGACGCTACCTCGGCCAAGCTGGTCGGTATTTCCATGGCGATCACACCTGGCAAAGCTTGCTACATCCCGCTTGAGCATAAAGACGTGCTGGGATCAAAGCTTGATGACCAAATAGAAACCAGCGAAGCCATTGCACGACTGAAGCCTCTGCTGGAAGACCCGTCGGTGATGAAGGTCGGTCATAACATGAAGTATGACATGACCATCCTACACAATGCCGGAATTGATGTTTTCCCTGTCGATGACACCATGTTGATGTCTTACGTATTAGAGGCAGGCCAGCACGGTCATGGCATGGACGAACTGGCCGGGCTGTTTCTCAATCACGTCACCATCAAGTTCAAAGACGTGGCTGGGTCTGGCAAATCTCAAGTAACGTTCGATTATGTCGGCCTAGACAAGGCCTTGGATTACGCCGCCGAAGACGCCGATATCACCTTGCAACTCTATCACCTGTTCAAGTCACGTCTCCCGCTTGAACAAATGACAACGCTCTATGAAACCATTGAACGCCCGTTGATCCCAGTTTTGGCCGAAATCGAGCAGGCCGGCATCACAGTGGACAAAGAGAAGCTGCGGCTTCTGTCCCATGACTTTGCTCAGCGGGCGGCTGAACTGGAGAAAGAAATCCACGGTCTGGCGGGTGAGACTTTCAACGTCGCTTCGCCAAAACAACTCGGTGAAGTTCTCTTCGACAAACTCGGCATGCCAGGCGGCAAAAAGGGTAAAACTGGCGCTTACGGCACAGGGGCTGACGTGCTTGAGTCGCTCGTGGCACAGGGTTTCGACCTGCCTGCCAAAGTGATGGAGCGTCGCCAAGTAGAGAAGTTACGGTCGACCTACACGGATGCACTTCAGGAACAGATCAATCCAGCGACAGGCCGTGTTCACACCTCCTTCGCCATGGCGATTGCCTCAACGGGCCGCCTGTCCTCAACGGACCCTAACCTGCAAAATATTCCGGTAAGAACAGAAGAAGGCCGCAAAATCCGCCAGGCCTTTGTGCCAGCGGCTGGGCACACCTTGCTCTCAATCGATTACAGCCAAATTGAACTGCGCCTCACGGCACACATCGCCAATGAACCTGCGCTAAAGCAAGCCTTCCACGACGGCCTGGACATTCATGCCATGACGGCCTCTCAAGTTTTCGGCGTGCCAATCGAGGGCATGGATCCTATGGTTCGCCGCCAAGCCAAGGCGATTAACTTCGGCATTATCTATGGTATTTCTGCTTTTGGCCTCGCCAACAACCTCGCTATCCCACAGCATGAGGCCAAGACCTTCATCACCGCCTATTTCGAGCGCTTTCCAGGGATCAAAACCTACATGGAAGAAGCCAAAGCTTTCTGTCATGAGCATGGCTATGTCGAAACGCTCTTTGGTCGCCGTATTCACCTAAAAGGTATTGCAGACAAAAACGGTGCCGTGCGTTCTTTCGCAGAACGTCAAGCGATCAACGCACCGATCCAAGGCACAGCAGCTGACATCATCAAACGCGCCATGATCAAAATCCCAGCGGCACTCAAAAACGCAGAACTTCCCTCCAAGATGCTGTTAACGGTCCACGATGAATTGCTGTTCGAGGTTGTACCAGAAGAGGTCAACCGTACAATCGCTGTAGTTCGCGACGTCATGGAAAATGCCCACCGCCCAAACATTGAACTTTCAGTACCCATTGTCGCCGACGCTGGACAAGGAACTAACTGGGCAGAGGCGCACTAGAGGAATAGATTTAGGCTATCTAAGGAGACCAGAATCACGGTTAGGCCGTTTATTTAATAAAATTTGTTGTAAATTTTTCTAATATTCCTATATCTGGACTCTCTCAGACTGTAAGCAGGAGGATACAAAATGCAGTTACAAAATCTTTTAGAAATGATTTCCCAGGCCCAGGGTGGCCAGGCAACACAAAATCTTGGCAACCAATTTGGTCTCGATCAACAACAGACCAATTCGGCTCTCGAAAGTTTGCTTCCCTCATTCTCGAGTGGCATCAAAAAGAACGTCAGCCAGCCACAGGGCCTTGAAGCTTTGCTTGGTGCTCTGCAGAAAGGCAACCACGCTCAACAGCTCGATGACCCAAGCCATTTCCAACGCCCAGAAGCGGTCAGTGACGGTAACAACATCCTCGGCCACATCTTTGGAAGCAAAGACGTCAGCCGTAATGTTGCTCAACGAGCTTCACAAAAAACCGGCGTTGATTCAGGCATTCTCAAGCAGATGCTTCCAGTCATTGCTTCAATGGTCATGGGATCAATGAGCAAACAAACCCAGCAACCTCAATTCCAACAGCAATTTGGTGGCGGCCAGCAACAGCAGCAGGGCGGCGGCGGTTTGCTCGGTTCATTGATCGGTGGTCTAATGGGCGGTGGACAGCAGCAACAAAGCGGAGGGATGCCAAATCTTGGTGGACTTGAGCAGATGTTTCAGGCCGATAGTCGTGGTTCACAAGACGACGATGCTTTCGATCTTTCAGCTCTCACAGACCTTTTAAAGCGCTGATAAATGGCTAGAATAGCTTGGGACTAGAAAAACTCGAGTCGTTGTAGTAAAATGCAGTACAGCTTTGCTGTGCTTACACATAAACGGGGGTTAAATCCATGAACGTAAATGCACCTAAACAGATCACTTTCTTGATCTCACTCGTCATCGCAATTCTTGCTGTCGTCGGCATGTTTGTGAACATTCCAGTTGTTTCAGGCAATGCTGCCTGGGCAGCTATTGTCGCTTACATCATCTTGGCAGCCGGTTGTCTTCTTCCTGGTCTCTAAGAGATCGGATTGACGAAGGAAAGGGCGGCTTTTGGGTCGCCCTTTTTTTATGAACAAACCGATTTAAGCAAAACGCTTGCTTCATCTGCTGTGGCTACTTTGCGCCCTAACAGCTCTGCAAGAGCCATTCCTTCGCGAATAACTTGTGTATTGTCTTTGGCAACGGTTCCATCTGCGCGCCAAAGCGAATTCTCAAACCCCAGCCGAACATGGCCGCCCAGTGAAAGTGCCAAGGCTGCACAAGCACGTTCTTGACTGCCAAAAGCACAAATCGACCAGCGATGGCCCTGTACGTTAGCATCTACAAAGCCAATCAAATCAGTTGGGTCAGATTGCTGGTTTTCTGTGTAGCGGCCTAGGACAAACAAGATATTGTGCTTACCGGCAGGGATCTGTCCGCTTTCGCAAAGATCATTGAACGTCTGTACCTCTTCTGGTGAGTAAACAATGAACTGAGGCGCGCAGCCTTCAGCCAAATAGTCATGAACCAGTTCGCTCGAGGCCTTACTTTCTTCCTCGTTGGGGAAAAACTCTTTCACTGCCATGGAAATCGACTTTGGCTTGAGGTCGCGAACCAAAGCTCTTTGTTCTGACGCTGTGTAAATTCCGATGGCTTCGGTTGTGACTTGCACCACCATTTTCTGCCCGATCTTTTCATCGAGAATGACCAGGGCTTCACGGTACAATCCGGTATCGAGAGAGTGCTTTTGATCGCTATCCCGCACATGGAAGTGGATGGCATTGGCACCAGCTTCCGCACAGGCCAGTGCTACGGCCGCGGTTTCTTCTGGCGTCACAGGGATAGCGGGGTGATCTTTTTGGGTACGGCGTGCGCCATTCGGGGCAACCATCAGAATCAAAGGTTCAGACATAGAATTCTCCTTTGTGTATTCTTATAGAAAACTTAACCGCAATTCCCTAAGCTGAAAACATCATGACAGAGATTTTAACTGCTGAACAGATATGTAAAGCTAGCGCTTTAACCATAGAAGCGGGCACTACTGCAAAAGAGCTTATGCACTCGTTTGGCCATGAGGTGACAGATCTTATCCGGTCTTTGTACAAACGCCAGCCAGTGTTAATTTTGGCCGGGCCCGGAAAAAATGGAAGCGACGGCCTGGTTATAGCCAACCATATTTTGGAACAACGCTGGCCTGTGAGAGTTTGCTTCATTGGTAACGTTGACGAGCTCTCGACAGAAGCCAAAGCGGCTTACGAGAAATACCCTTGGGAAATACTTAGTCTGTCTGAGCTGGGTCAAATTGAAGAAGATTTGATCATTGATTCTCTGTTTGGCTCTGGATTAAACAGAGAAATTGCTTCCCCACTTTCAGATCTTATCCACGATCTCAATCAAAGTTCTAAACAGATCATCTCTCTGGACATTCCCAGCGGCATCGGCTCAGAATCAGGCCAGATACTTGGAATGGCTTTCAAGGCAACTCACACAATTAGTTTTTTGCGCCCCAAATTTGGCCACCTGTTGTTCCCAGGCAAGGCCCATTGCGGCCAATTACATTTAATTAATTCTGGCATACTCGAAGCGACGGTATCAGCATTAAGGGTCAAATACTGGCAAAACGAACCCTTCTATTGGCGTTCGCTATTTCCGCGGCCAAAGACCAGTGACCATAAGTATAGCCGCGGGCATGCATTGATTTTTGGTGGCGATCGAATGACAGGAGCTGCACGGTTAACTGCGAGAGCTGCCAGACGGACAGGAGCCGGGCTAGTAACAATCGCGAGCCATGATCAGGTAAGATCTGTTTATCAGTACGATACCGGCGTAATTGTCGATTCTTGGGAAAATTGGGATAAACTGTTGAACGACCCAAGAATAGGCACCGTTGCAATAGGCCCGGGCGCTGAAACAACAATGCTAAAAAGCTATGTCATCAGCCTGTGTAAATACAAAAAGAGGATGGTTCTTGATGCCGATGTCTTGACAGCTTTTTCCAACGAACGAGATTTCTTGTTTCAGAACATCCAAAGCAACTCTGTACTCACACCTCACGAGGGAGAATTTAGAAAGCTCTTTCCTGAGTTAATCGATGCTCCCATCGGAAGAGTACAGCAAGCGTTAGAGGCCGCAAAACAAAGCCGCTCAATTGTTGTTTTCAAAGGCAATCAGACCGTTATTGCTGCGCCCGATGGCCGTGCCTTTTTCAATAACGGAGCTCCGCCGACGCTCGCCACGGCCGGTACAGGCGACGTCCTGACAGGCATAATCACCGGACTACTTGCCCAAGGCGTTCCAGCTTTTGAGGCCTCGGCTATGGCAGTTTGGATACATGGCGAAGCAGCCAAGCAATTTGGGGCCGGATTGATAGCTGAGGACTTGCCGGACCTTCTTCCTTCCGTATTTGAAAATTTTTTCTAATCTCAAAGCAGCGTCAGCTAGCCGCTTAATCACGCTAGCTCTTGAAATCTGGCGGCTTCTGTTGCAAAGAACGGCCAACTTGTCAGGGGTTAATTTAGTTAAGAAAGGACTCTTCTAGTGCACCCTACTCTTTCCCAGGCCGTATGGCCTCAAACTGAAACAAACAAATGGCTGCGTTCAGCTGCTCTCGTTTTTGTCGGCGTCGCTGCACTTTGGATTTCAGCCAAAGTACAAGTGCCCTTTTGGCCGGTACCGGTGACGATGCAGACTTTGATCGTCTTGCTCATCGGCATGGCTTACGGACCAAAGCTTGGTGTTTCGACAATCCTTGCCTATCTTGCGGCCGGTGCTGCTAGTCTGCCAGTCTTTGCTGGCACACCTGAGAAGGGCATCGGCATCCTATACATGGTCGGTACAACGGGCGGCTACTTGGTTGGTTTTGTTGTGGCGGCTGCCGTCGTTGGTTGGATGGCTGCGAAGGGCTGGACCAAGTCAGTTGTGATGGTTGTTGCAGCAATGATCATTGGCAATCTCGTGATCTATGCCTTTGGCTTCTCATGGCTTTCAACCTTCATCGGTGCTGAGAAAGCCTGGATCTTTGGTGTGAAACCATTCATCTGGGGCGACCTGTTGAAGATTGGCCTTGCGGCTATGATCTTACCAGGCCTTTGGGCGATGATCCGCAAGTAAGCGATCAAAATTCACGAACAAAAAGCCCCTGTAAGACTAGATCTTCAGGGGCTTTTTCTTTGAGTACTTAGCTGTTGCTACCAAGGTATTGGTACACCATCAGGTGCATAAAGCAGACCGTTGTTCGATGAACTGATGTTCGCAAAAGTATTCACCAGCAGATCTCTAGATTCCTCAGGCGTCAGGGTCGCTTGTGGCCCTCCCATATCGGTTTGAACCCAGCCTGGATGGAAGTTAACAACGGTCACACCCTTTTCACCCAGCGCGGCGGCAGAGCCGCGGCAAACCATATTAAGCGCTGCTTTTGAAGAGCGGTAAATGACGCCGCTGCCAACAACAGTTGCATACATGGAAGACATCACCGATGAAATATTGAAGATTTGCTTCATGTCGGATGCAACGACGTTGTCAGCAAAAGTCTCAATCATCCGCATCGGGCCAATTGCATTGGTGTTAAAGACTTCTAACCAAGTATCATAATCCGTTTCACCAAAACCAGTCCTCGGACCATAGACTCCTGCGTTGTTCAGCAAGCGGTCGATAGGCCGATCACCTAGCTGAGCTTTTAGAGCCAGAACAGAATCGGTGCTGTTCACGTCCAGGGCTAAGACTTCCACATCACCTCCAAGTGAAGTCAATTCAGAAGCCTCATCTGGGTTACGACATGTGGCAATAATCGACCAGCCTTCGGCTGCGTAATAGCTTGCGAGTTGGTAACCAACACCGCGATTGGCACCCGTGATAAGAAGTGTAGGCATAGAATGGACTTTCTAAAGTGTAAGCGTTTGGCCAACAGGAATTGAATGTACTTTGCCCTTAGTGACTTGGGCTTCGAAATCTTCCGCCGTTCCTGTCAAAAGCCCAAAGGTTCCATAATGCATCGGGATGATGTGCTCGAAATCGCAGATCTCGTTGCAGATCATTGCTGCTCCCTTTGGACCCATCGTGAAGTGATCACCTATGGGCATCATGGCGATTGTTGGACCATGGAGTTTTTGAATAAGTGCCATGTCACTGAAGACATCTGTATCACCCATATGCCAGATTTTCTCGCCGGCGATCTCGAAGATGAAACCAGCAGGCTCTCCCAAATAAACCGGACCATCTTTGCCGGTCATTCCAGAGGTGTGGAGGGCGTTGACCATAGTCACAGAGATACCAGCGACATCTGCAGTACCGCCTTTGTTGAGAGCTGTGAGGTTTTCAACACCTTGAAAGGCCAGCCAAGAGCATAGCTCTACGATACCGACAACCTGACAGTCATAGTCCTTGGCAATCTGGACGGAATCGCCGACGTGATCTTCATGGCCGTGTGTAATGAGGAGGTGCGTAATCCCTTCACAAACATCAGTTAGTTCGCGATTGTTGACGGGATTGCCGGACAAAAAAGGATCGATCAGTATGTGCTTGCCTTCTGCTTTCACAGAAAAACAAGAATGTCCGTGCCAGGTAATTTCCATTTGCTTTCTCCCCAATGATACTTTGTCTAAACTATACAAAGAGGAGAGTAGAATGACAGCCTAATTCTTATGGCCGCCAATTGTTGCCGTCGCCGCAAACGGCTTCAGGGCAAATTTTCAAGTTCTTGAGGTGGCTCTTTTTGACCCAACCCCAGTAGAGGTTGCGATCCGACAAGTGGCACCAGTTTCCTCTACAATAGGAAAAGATCAGCCACCGACCGCTACCCGGACGCTCCTTCACACGGGAGCTATTGTTCGGATGAATTCGGATCTCAGTTTTACCCTTGGTCCATCCCGAATAGTAATTGGCTTCTGCTGTGAAAGAACTCACGCCGAACAAAGCAACAGCGACAATGAGTGCTTGGGCAACTTTATTCTTCATGATCATTTTCCTACCGCAAAACAACTAGTTGAGGGGAGAGGAACACCCTCTCCCACCATAAGATCGGAAAGCGACTAGAAGCTCAGCACAAATCCAAAACCAGAACGAATTCTAGGTCTGAAGAAAGGGTGAAAAGGTATAATCGGGCCGTGGTAATGGGAATGCCCGTGCCTATGCCGTTTACGATAACGCTTCTTCGCTACCTTCTTGTGACCATTCAGAAACCTGCGGCTCGCCCAGCCTCGTGTCCCATGATAGGACACGCGACACCAGCTGCGTTTACAGCCGTGGACGCGTACCCGGTCACCATACGAAATTGAATCAATAACAGCATATCTTGTTGATGGTCCGCTGCGAATGTTCAGATCCGCATAAACCTTTGTTGTCCAAGCGGCGGAAGCCGTGCCTGCAAACATGCACAGCCCCACCACCAACAACGCAGCGCCTTTGATTATCTTGCCCATTTTTAGTCTCCTAACTCACTAAAGGACTACAAACTATCAGCCAATTCTGAACAGAAGCTGAACCAAAAGATAAAATTTGTCAAAAATTCTTATGGAAATAGAGATCATATCCAGGAAACCATGAGCCTTTTCGGGGATAGAAGCTCGAAAAATCTCGATCCCAAAGGATTCCGTTTGGCCAAGGACGGCGGATTTTCGCATGAACTCGCCAGGAGTCATCGGTGCGCCGAACGATAGGGCCATGATAGCTTACCCGCCGTTGTAAGTAGCCTGGAACCACCCAACCATAGTGGCCATGGTAGGCAACCTTACACCAACTAAATTCACAATAGAGCACATCAACAGATCGCGTCTTGGGTATGTAGCCAATAACTGAGTAATGCGCTGCTGGGCCTCTGTGGAGCGGCAGATCAATCGTCACCTCAGCCGAAAAATCCGCTGTGGCCAACCCTGGCAAACAAACTAGAAAAGAATACAGAATTGAGATTGCGCGTAAAAACCGCATTTGAAGCTCCTGAGATTGATCTCTGTGCTAACAATGAGCTTAATCCGATATCGGAATACTTCAATTGCATTTCGCCAAAAATTGATTAGAGACTCGAGTAAATTAGTAGAAAGCCTAACCATGAACGTTTACGAAGCCATCAACAGCAGAATTTCCGGACGCGCCTTCTTGGATAAACCTGTCGATCCAGAAGCTGTTAAGCGCATGTTGCTTGCCGGTGGCCGAGCGCCCAGTGGGACTAATACGCAACCCTGGAAAGTCCACGTTCTAACTGGCAATCCGCTCAAGACCTTTTGCGATAGGGTTGTTCAACACCGCAGAGACAAAGGCGCGGAAGAGGATCCCCAATACCAGTATTATCCGCGTAAATGGCGAGAGCCCTATAATGGCCGCCGAAGGGATGTCGGTTGGGCGCTTTATTCGGCGCTTGGCATCGAAAGAGGCGAGCATGAAAAGATGGCGGCCCAGCACGAACGCAACTTTCGTTTCTTTGATGCGCCCGTTGGACTGATCTTCACCATCGATGACGACATGGAACTCGGCAGTTGGCTTGACTATGGTATGTTCATGCAGAGCATCATGTTGGCGGCAAGGGGCGAAGGCCTGCATACCTGCCCTCAAGCGGCGTGGATCTACCATCAAGGCATTGTGCGCCAAAGCCTCAACCTACCCGATGAACAAAAAGTCGTTTGCGGCATGGCAATTGGCTATTTGGATGAGACAGATCCCTCTTGCTCATTCAGAACACCAAGAATGGAACTCGACGAATTTTGCACTTTTCTTGATGACAAACTTTGATGACTAACCTTGATGGCTAGATCCCGCAAGAAACCAGGTTGGCGAAAGATTCTCGGCCTCACATTGTTTTTCACAGTGATCGGCTATCAGGCTGTCTACAACTGGTTTCCTAATTTCTTCCCTATGGAAGCCTTCATGGGTCGCGCGAAAGCTGTGGATGGCGACAGCATAAAGCTCAACGGGCAATCGATCCGGCTTTTTGGTATCGACGCACCGGAATACAATCAAGCCTGTGCCCATCCCGATGACAAAAAATGGCCCTGCGGACGCTTGTCTCAAAAGGCCCTGAGTGAGCTGTTAACCAATCAATCAACCACCTGCCACCCGATTAAAAAGGATGTCTATCGCCGTGTACTCGCCAGCTGCTTTACTGAGCAAGGCAACTTAGCAGAACTCATGGTCCACAACGGTTGGGCTTTCGCCTACAGCCGCTACAGCGAAGAATTCAGTGACGAGGAAGAGGCGGCGCGGCGGGCCAAGCGCGGTATTTGGCAGGCTCAAGACGTCACGCCGCCCTGGCAACACCGCAAAAACCAGTCGTCGCTTTGGACTAGTTTGACCGGCTTCTTTGGCATCGAAGACTGACACCAGCTCACCCCGCCGCTCTCAAATTCTTTGCCTTTTCTGACTTTCGTGTAAGTTGGCAGAAACAAAAAGCATCAACAGGTGAGTACAATGGGTGAACCAGCAATCAAATCGATGAACCTCTATTCAGAGGTCAACCGGGTATACAATGACCTTCGTGCAGCAGGCATTAACGATGGTGACGCCATCCCAGTTGAAGTGCTCAGCCAATTCGACCAGTATCACTACCATGGCACTAAGGCCGTTGATCAAGCGATAGCAGAAGCAGGTATCAACGCCTCTTCAACTGTCCTTGATGTTGGTGCTGGCATCGGCGGACCTGCACGCTATCTGTCCCATAAAACTGGCTGTAAAGTCGTGGCGCTAGAGCTGCAGGAAGATCTGAATCAAGTTGGCCAAGACCTTACCAACCGTTGCGGGCTGGCCGACCAAGTCCAGCACCTCTGTGGTGACGCACTACAAGAAGCCTTCGCAGACAACACCTTTGACGCCGTGGTTTCTTGGCTTTGCCTCTACCACATTCCAAACCACAAAAAGCTGTTTTCAAAACTGAGCCAGCCTCTAAAGTCCGGCGGTGTTTTGTATGCGGAAGACCTCTTTAGTCTTGGCGACTTCACGCCGGCAGAACGCCATGAGCTAGAAACCATGCTGTTCGGAAACTCAGTTCACACCCGTAAAGACTATATAGAAACCGTCGAGCAAGCTGGCTTTAGCTCCGTCCAATTCGACGATCAAACCAATGATTGGCGCCAGTTTGTGGACGCTCGCATAAAGGCCCACAACGCCAATCTCGAAAGCTACAGCCAAGTCCATAGCCCAGAAATGGCTGAGACGATCAAAATCTTCTACGATTCAGTGTCCGGGCTGTTCAATGGTGGCAATTTGGGTGGTGTTCGCATGAAGGCGGTTAAGAGTTAGGCTTCTTTTAGAAACCACTCCACCCAATTAGGCACAACCTCAGTTGCCGGACCGTGAGCAACTTCGTCAAAGAGATAGCTGCCATCGGATGGCTCAAGATTGAGCTCAATGGTTCTGGCACCTGCTTGATTGGCGGCGTCCACAAAGCCAGCGGCGGGATAGACCGCGCCGCTGGTGCCGATTGAAATGAAAATATCGGCTCGTTCCAGAGCATCAAATATCTGATCCATTTGATAGGGCATTTCGCCGAACCAAACGACGTCTGGGCGCAAAGAGCCTTTTTGACCGCAAAAAGCGCAACTGCTTTCAGTCTCTATATCTTCCAACCAAGCCGACCGCATATCACAGCCTGTGCACCAGGCCTTCAACAGTTCGCCATGCATATGGATCAGGTTCTTCGATCCTGCACGATCATGAAGGTCGTCGATGTTTTGAGTAACCAGCAGAACCTCACCTTCATGCTCTTTTTCGAGGCGCGCCAAGGCTTCATGCGCTGCGTTGGGTTGTTTGCCTTTCATGCCTGCACGGCGTTCATTGTAAAAGTGCTGGACCTTGACTGGATCGCGCTCGAAAGCCTCAGGCGTCGCAAAATCTTCCAACTTGAACTTAGACCAAACACCGTCTTTGTCGCGGAAGGTTGCAATCCCTGACTCCGCTGAGATTCCCGCGCCAGTTAGAATGACGATAGAGGGCTTATGTTCAGACATGGCTCTTCGATCTATTTCTTTCCAACCATTGCGGGCGCGTGATGGCAAAACCCGGGCATTCTGCGTCGTAGGCGTAGCGCTGCCCTACTGACACCAGGCCAATCTTCTCCAGCACTCTCTGGGAGGCTAAGTTGCCCTCGTCAATGACAGCCACAATCTCTTCCAATGCGGTTTCATCGAAGGCAAACTGGAGTAGCCGCTTGCCTGCTTCGGTGGCAACGCCTTTGCCCCAGACTGATTTCCTTAGGCTATAGCCAATTTCGATTTCTGCATTGGGCAGCTGATCACCGACAACCAAGTCCCAATCAGTGTCATCCTTCTCAATAGGCAGAGGCAAAAGAAAAACGGAACCAAGCTTTTCTTGACTGCTTCTGTCTTCAATACACCAGATACCGATGGCACCGACGGCGCAACGTTTCGTATAAGTCGGCATTTCCTCGCGAACTTCGGCAATGCTCATTGTCTCACCACCGAGGAACTGCATCACGTCAGGATCCGTGAACATTTCGATTGCTACATCCAGATCACGCTCCTCAACCGGGCGAAGCAGCAGACGTTCTGTTTCAAGTGTTAAAGTCAGCATCTTACTCCGCAATATGGGCTTAGGTTGCTCTCACGAAGTAAGTCTAGCTTGCAAAGCTCAGCGAGGCTAGTCTGCCTTAGATATGAGATAGATGATTGGATCATTGATGCCTGCGTTGAAAAAGATCACCGGATTTATTGGTGCTGAAGTATCAGAATTGAATCTCAACCAACAAATCAAAGCCGAGATCGCTGAGTTTTTGCGAAGCTCATTGGCGAAGCATCACTTGTTGGTGCTACGCAACCAACATCTGTCAATCGAGCAACAGAAAGAAGTCACCAAAACCTTCGGACCCTTGATGCGATTGCCCTACGTTTCGCCCATGGAAAGCGACCCTGATGTTATTGCGGTGTTAAAAGAAGCTGATGAAGTCAACGTCGGTGTTTTTGGTGGGGACTGGCATTCGGACTTCAGTTTCCTGGAAAATCCACCGGCTGGCTCTATCTTGAGTGCGGTTGA
>CAJQQJ010000382.1 GCA_905480445.1 uncultured Alphaproteobacteria bacterium
AGAAGAAGCAATCCGTTTTACAAGTTGGACATTTAGAGCGCTTTAATCCTGCGATCGGAGTTCTAAGAGAACATCTAAATCAACCTAGATTTATTGATTGCGAGCGTCTCGCACCCTTTAAGAAGCGCGGGACCGATGTAAACGTTGTTTTGGACATGATGATCCACGACATTGATTTGGTGCTTCACTTGGCGGACTCGCCGATAAAGTCTATTGAGGCTGTTGGTTACCCATTGATGAGCGACGAGGAGGACATGGCCAAGGCCTGGGTCGTGTTCGAAAATGGCTGTCTTGCAACCATTACTGCAAGTCGTGTTAGTCCCAAAATTGAACGCGTTATGAAGGTCTATCAAGCAGGATCATACATGACCTTGGATTTAGGTGCGAACTCGTTTGTGAAAACGGATCAGAGGTTGCGCGGTGGTGAAGAGCTTGAATGGAGCGGCATCGAAAAATCGTTCCCCAAAACTGACAACCTCCAACTGGAAGCTGATTCATTTGCTCGGTCCATAACGAATGGAACTGCACCTGTTGTTTCTGGTATGGATGGGTTGAGAGCTCTTGAAGCTAGCTTGAAAATTAATGCAACATTTTCGAAAATGACAGCTGTCTAAGAGAGTGATCTTATCGCCAACGGCGGTGGGGCCAGAGCCATTGTTCCGGCACTTCACGGATCCAGCTTTCATAGAGTTCATTGACTCTTTCCATGTAAGCTAATGAATCTTTCTTCCGATCACCGGTCGGTTCAAATTCGAAGGGTGGGTAACAGCGAAGTTCAAAATTGGCACCTTGAGTTCGTACAATGCGAACGGGATAAACTTGGCAATTGAAGCGCAATGCGATCTGTCCAAGTGTCACCAATGTCCTTGCGGGTTGGCCAAAGAAGGGCACCCATTCGCCACTGGTACGCCGTTGATCAGCAAGGATAGCCAGGCTTCCACCGTCCTTCAACTTCCTGAATACTTTATCAATCGACTCAGGGCCGCGGGGGACAATCGTTAACCCCAAGTTTTTTCTGACCTTCTTAGTCAACCGATCAATAAAACGATTAGTTGGTGGCTGATAAATCGCCACCATATCGATTTTCCATTCCTGCCCTAAAGCCGGGGCAAGTTCCCAATTCCCCATATGACCGCTAAAGAAAATTGTCGGTTTACCGTCGGTCCAATCATCGGCGATTAAATGTTGATCGACAATCGTAATACGGTTTTGACGCATGATTTTAGCCAGAACGGGAAACTCGCCACCAACACGACCAAGGTGTTCCCACATATTGCCCAAAATGGTTTCGATCTCGTTTTCGCTTTTCTCAGGAAAACAAAGTCGCAAATTTTTTTGTGCTCTTCTATGAGATTTGTGTCCAATTTTTGGTCCTAACCATCTCCCAAGTTTACCACCCAAATTGGAAGAAAAGTCTACTGGTAGAATTGAACCCAAATAATAAAGGCCATGAACCAGGAGGCCTAGCGCCGGATGAATGACGTCGTGGCGTAGAGAGTGTCCAAATTTTGTCCGTCGAAAGTTTCGAGACATTAAGACTTTTCTCTTTTTTTCAAAACCATCGGTAATTCTGGATGAGGCCGCAAGCTCAACCTGGCAACAGGGGCAACATCTTTGCCTGTTGGCATCGTGAGGGAAAACTTCTGGACAATTGACGCTAACAAGATGACCGCTTCTGTGAGTGCAAAGGAAGCGCCTAGACAAGTCCTTGGACCGACACCAAAGGGAATATAGGCGTATTTTGAGGCCGGGCGGCCTTCTTTTGTAAGGAAACGGTCAGGATCGAAGCGGTTTGGATTTTTCCATAACGCCCGGTGACGATGCATTAACCAAGGCGAAACCATCATGTTGGATCCGGCCTTGATTTCATGGCCGTCTACGACGTCTGCCGCAACAGCAGTTCTGGAAAAGACAGGAACGGGCGGATAGAGCCGCAAGGTTTCATCTACAACAGCACGCGTAAATTTCAAGTTATTGACGTCAGCAAAAGTGGCTGTTCTACCTTCCAAAACTTCTTTGATTTCTGAGACCAAACGGGCTTCGGTTTCCGGGGCTTTCGAAATAAGGTATAATGCCCAAGAAAGCGTATTGGCGGTTGTTTCATGACCAGCCAGAAAAATGACGGCCATTTCATCGCGGATCTCAGTCTTGGTTAGTCCTTTTCCCGTTTCACTATCTTTAGTGAGAAGAAGGGAAGATAGGAAATCGCCGTGGTCTTGTTTGTCGTCCCAGCGGTCACCTACGATTTCTTCAATCACTTGTCTGATGCGTTTCGCCGCTCGTCTGGCCTTCAAACTAGGCCAGGCAGAAAATATGCTGGGAAGCCCTAACATTTCTGCGTAATCGATTTGTGTCAGTTTGGCTTGATACTCCGTGAAACCTTCGTAAACGATTCGTCCCTTTTCGCCCAATGTCTCTGAGAACATGGCTTTACAAACGACACCAGCTGTAACGTTAGCCATCTCTTCATCTAAGGCAACAACGGAGCCATCGGGTTTCTCATCCCAATCGGCCAGCATAGCTTCGACACCTTCAGACATAAAATCTGCAAATGCGAGAATTCTTTTGTGGTGAAAAGCCGGTATTGCGATGCGTCGCTGCTTGTGCCAAGTATCGCCATTTGAAACGAACATCCCGTTACCGACCAGTGGCTGCAAAGCGCGTTGCATAGCCTTGCTTTTTTCGTAGTTGGCTGAATTGGAAACCAAAACATGCCTAACCGCGTCTGGATTATTGGCAACATACATCCAGCGAAAAAGATACTTCTCTGCCATAAATGGCGCGAAATAGGCTTGTCTAGTCCAGACTTCAACAACGTTGCGCTTAGCTACTCTTAAAGCCTTAAAAGGAGGTAGCGCGTGCTTCGACGCAGGAGGCATCGGCGGTGTTAACAGTTTTTGCCTAGCACTCATCTCTCAGACGCCTGTATCAATGGGGATCTATATGGCTTTTATAGCCAAAGAAGCGTTCAGGCCACCAAATGCGAATGAATTAGACAGGACGGCCTTTACTTTGGCTTCAACTGGTTCATTTGCAACATGGCGCAATTGGCATTCCTCATCCGCTTCAGTGAAGTTCACGGTAGGTGGAAGAATACCAGTTTCCAGGGCTTTTACGGTCAATGCGAGCTCAATCGCTCCTGCTCCGCCAAGTGCATGGCCGTGGAGCGATTTAGTCGAAGATACCCAAACATTATCAGCAGCAGCACCGAAAACCTGCCTAATCGCTGAAGTTTCTGTTCGATCATTAGCAGTTGTTCCCGTGCCATGTGCGTTGATGTACGTGACATCTTCAGGATTTAACTGTGCATCAACAAGACACTTGCGAATGGCCTTTGCAGCTCCTTCAGGAGAGGGATCAACGATATCTCCTGCATCAGAGGACAAGCCATAACCGCAAAGTTCTCCGTAAATCCGGGCGCCTCGCGACTTGGCATATTCATACTCTTCCAGAACAAGCATGCCAGCGCCTTCGCCGAGAATCATGCCATCCCTGTCTTTACAGAAAGGGCGACAGGCTGTGCTAGACATAACTCTCAGAGCCTGCCAGGGGATGATGCCGCCATAGATTAGAGGCGCTTCGCCGCCGCCGGTGACTGCTGCTTTTACGCGGCCTCTTCGAACCATTTCGAATGCTTCACCAATGGCGTGCCCAGAAGAAGAACAAGCACTAGAAATCGTAAATGCAGGTCCTGTTATTCCAAACTCCATTGTTAGATGGCTGGAACCGGCACTAGGCATAATCTTGGGAATGGTGAAAGGGTGAACCCGCGGCTTTTGATCGTAATACACCTTCTTCGCTGAGTCATTGATGGTTTCCCAACCACCAAGGCCAGAACCTGTTAAGACAGCAGTTTCCTCAGCAATATCGGTGGAAAAATCAATACCAGAGTCACTAATTGCCTCTCTGCCGCTCAGAATGATAAACTGCGAGAAGCGGTCAATCAGAGCTAAGTCACCTGAATCAAAATGATCTTCCGGCTTATAACCGTGGATCTGTGCAGCTAGTTTTTGACGAAGCGGTTTTATGGATGGAATATCCATTTGACCGATAGCGGTCTGTCCAGAAAGAGCAGTTTTCCAGGATTCGTTAAGATTTGGTCCGAGGCCTGAAATAGATCCGACGCCAGTGATAACAACACGATGCATGAATAATTCTTTGTTTAGGCAGTCTGTTCTTCGATGTTGCCGGTTAGCCAATCGAGTACGTCGCCAAGGGTTTTTAGTTCCGCAGTTTTCTCGTCTTGTTCAATGTCGATATCAAACTCGTCTTCGACTTCGAAGATGATTTCAATGAGATCCAATGATTCAAGATTAACCGTTTGTAATTCCGTCTCTCTTGTCAGTTCAGGGGTGGAGCCATCATCCGCTTTAATGTATTTTGTGACGATCTCTTTTACGCGATCTTCCACACTGACGTCGTTAGACATTTCCATTCCTCGACTGAAAAAGAAAAGAACCCAAAAAAGGTCCAAGATATTTGGGGTCTTAATACGCTGTAACCTATAATCAACGCAATGGCTAAAGAAGCCAAGATTTGGGATTTATGTGGCGGAGTTGCCAAAAATAGTGCAAATGCGAAACTTCTCACAAGATTTATGGACTTTTCACACTAATGGTTCCTGAACTAGGCAATAAAGACGTTGATAGACGGGGCAATTTTGTCACGAAGTTTTTGGCACGTTTGTTTTTTAGGCTTTCTGGTTGGCGTATAACGGGTGAAATCCCTGATTGCCAAAAGTTCGTTGCAATTGTTGCACCCCACACATCGAATTGGGACTGGTTTCTTGGCATGATGCTCATGTATGGTGTGGGTATTAAGTTCTCGTTTTTAATAAAGAAATCCGTTTTCATTCCTGGATTTGGTGGAATTCTTAGATTCCTTGGCGGTATACCTATTAACCGTTCGGCCGCTAACAGTGTCGTCGGTGACGCTGTGAGAGCGTTTGAAAGTCATGACCGGCTAATTTTGGTCATTACTCCCGAGGGTTCGCGCAAAAGTAATGGCTCCTTGAAAACTGGATTCTATCGCATTGCAACTAAAGCAAACGTCCCCATATTGTTGGTAGGGATTGACTATCCGAACAAGAGATTGGACGCTGGAACCTTTCTAGACATTAGCCAACCGGAAGAGAAAAATTTCCGTGTGATTCACGAGTATTTTGAAACCATGGAGGGTCGATATTCTGGCTTTCTAGGCAGCCCTAAGAAATCGAAGTAAACCGAAGGATTGAAGAATGAAACTGGAAGGGTCATACATTATCAACGCTTCAAAGGAGGAAGTTTGGTTGGCGATGAACAACCCCGAAATTCTCCAAGCCTCTATTCCGGGCTGTGAGAGCTTGGAAAAACTGTCTGAGACACAGTTTACAGCGATTGTTAAAGCCAAGATCGGACCAGTTAAAGCCTCCTTCACGGGAGAAGTCAGTTTAGAGAACCTTAACCCACCCCATTCTTACACTCTGACTGGAGAAGGGAAAGGTGGTTTAGCTGGTTTCGCTAGTGGAGCTGCGGATATTACATTGTCTGAGCATGACGAAGGTACTGAGTTGCAGTACGAAGTCGAAGCACAGGTTGGTGGGAAAATTGCACAAATTGGATCTAGGCTTGTTGGCGGCGCTGCAAAAAAACTCTCGGATCAATTCTTCCGGCGCTTTGCCGCTGCCATCAATGGTGAAGAAGAAAATCCGGAATAGGTCTGGTCAAAAACCAAATTTGCACTAATGTTCTCTTCAACAGGGAGCAACAAGAACAATAAACTCCCGCTTAGAGTTACTAAAACTCAGAACACTAGGGAGGTATTTTATGCCAAGCATTTCCCTGACGCTCAATGGGCGATCAGTGAACGGCGACGTTGAGGCCAGAACTTTACTCGTCGAATTCATTCGTGAAAATCAGAAATTAACCGGAACTCATGTTGGCTGCGACACGAGCTAATGCGGCGCTTGCGTCGTGCATGTCAACGGCAAGTCGGTTAAGTCTTGCACCATGCTAGCAGTCCAAGTTGACGGTTCGGATGTGACCACTATCGAAGGCTTGGCTGAGGGCGAAGAGTTGCATCCCATGCAAGAGGCCTTTCGTCAAAACCACGGCCTGCAGTGTGGATTTTGCACACCAGGAATGGTGATGAGTGCCATTGATCTGGTGAAAGACAATCCAAGCATTTCAGAGACGGAAATCCGCGAAGGTCTAGAAGGCAACATTTGCCGGTGCACTGGATACCACAACATCGTCAAGTCTGTTCAGGCTGGCGCTAAAGCGATGGGAGGTTGATCATGCCAGATACAGGAAACCTTACTACAGGCGGCATCGGCGATGCTGTTCAGCGAAAGGAAGACTTTCGTTTTCTGACAGGCAGAGGCACCTATACTGACGACATCAATAGGATGGGCCAAACCCACGCTGTTTTTGTACGTTCCCCGCATGCTCACGCCAAAATTAAATCGGTAGATACATCAGCAGCCTCACAGGCGTCTGGTGTTGTCGGTATTTTGACAGGTGCCGATATGGTTGCCGATGAAGTTGGCAGTCTAATTTGCGGCTGGAATGTTGTTGACCGTCACGGTGAAGGTCATAAAGCGCCTCCGCATCCACCGCTTGCTCATGACACCGTGAAACATGTCGGTGACCAAGTCGCCGTTGTCATCGCGGAAACTTTGGCAGAAGCGCAAGCAGCAGCGGAATTGGTGGACGTTGACTATGAAGTGTTGGCAGCCAATGTCGATACAGCTTCAGCGATGTCAGGACCAGAGATACACCCGGAAGCACCTGGCAATCTTTGCTATGACTGGATTTTAGGCGAAGAAGCGACTGTCGATGCGGCGCTTGCAAACTCTGCTCATGTTACGGAGCTCGATATCGTCAATAATCGTTTGGTGCCAAATCCGATGGAACCAAGGGCCGCGATTGGCGAGTACGACATGGCGACGGGTGAGTACACTTGCTTTTCGACCAGCCAGAATCCCCACGTTTTGCGTCTCATTCTTTGTGCATTTGTTCTTGGTATTCCAGAAACAAAGCTGAAAGTAATTGCGCCTGATGTCGGTGGTGGCTTTGGTTCCAAAATCTTTTGCTACGCCGAAGAAACGACTTGCGTTTGGGCCTCTAAGAAAGTTGGCAGGCCAGTAAAGTGGACTTCCACCAGATCTGAAGCTTTTCTGACAGATGCGCATGGTCGCGACCACGTTAGCCATGTAAAGCTAGGCATCGATGCGGATGGAAAATTCACTGCCTTGAAAGTTGAGACGATCGCCAATATGGGTGCTTATCTTTCAACATTCGCCAGTTCGGTGCCAACTTACCTCTATGCAACACTGCTGGCAGGGCAGTACACAACGCCAGTCATCTTCTGTAACACCAAGGCTGTGTTTACAAACACCGTTGCCGTTGATGCTTACCGCGGTGCGGGACGCCCTGAAGCGACATTCGTTGTGGAACGAATTGTTGAAAGTGCTGCAAGAGAGTTAGGAGTTGATCCGGCCGAACTCAGACGGAAGAACTTTATCCAACCTGATCAGTTCCCTTATGAAACTCCAGTAGCTTTGACCTATGATACTGGAAACTATGAGGCGTCATTGGACAAGGCGATGTCAATGATTGACTACGCTGGTTTCCCAGCAAGACGCGCAACTTCTGAGGCCAACGGCAAGCGTCGTGGAATTGGAATATCAGCCTATATCGAGGCCTGTGGCATCGCGCCATCTGCTGTGGTTGGTTCGCTGGGTGCTGGTGTTGGCCTATGGGAATCAGCTCAAGTGCGCTTTAACGCTACTGGAACAGTCACTGTCTTCACTGGTTCGCACTCACACGGCCAGGGCCATGAAACCGCCTTCGCTCAGCTCGCGTCGACCAAGTTGGGCATTCCTTTTGAGAATGTCGAAGTGGTTCATGGTGATACTTCCAAGGTTCCTATGGGCATGGGGACTTATGGTTCCCGTTCGCTGGCTGTTGGAGGCTCTGCAATTGACAGAGCTTGCGATAAGATCATTGAGAAGGGGAAGAAGATTGCCGCACACCTCCTAGAAGCTGCTGTTGAAGATATTGAGTTTGCAGACGGTAACTTCACCGTTGCAGGCACTGATAAAGCCAAGGCAATGGGCGAGGTTGTTTTCACAGCTTACGTCCCGCACAACTATCCTGAAGGTGTTGAGCCTGGTATGGACGAGACGGCCTTCTATGATCCTGGAAACTTCACCTACCCAGCAGGAACACACATCGCAGAGGTCGAGATTGATGAAGCGACAGGTGTGACTGAAATTGTTGACTGGGTCGCTGTCGACGATTTTGGCAACATCATCAATCCAATGATTGTTGAAGGCCAAGTTCACGGCGGCATCGCTCAAGGTGTTGGTCAAGCTCTGTTGGAAGGTACAGTTTATGATCCAGAATCCGGGCAATTAGTGACCGGCTCTTATATGGATTACTGTATGCCGAGAGCAGACGATTTACCGAGTTTCAGGGTCGATATGACAACAACTGCCTGCACACACAATCCTTTGGGTGTGAAAGGTTGCGGTGAGGCTGGTGCCATTGCTGCACCGGCGGCCTTGATTAACGCGATCACCCATGCAACTGGCACGATGACTGTTGAAATGCCGGCAACGTCAGAGCGTGTTTGGCGCGCTTTGCAAGAAAACAACTAAGGAGGGCTGAGACATGCAAAACTTTGATTATCACAAGCCGAACTCTGTTGACGATGCTGTAAATCACATGAAGTCTTCTGATGACGGTAAATTCTTGGCGGGAGGCATGACTATGTTGCCTACTATGAAACAAGGATTGGCTGCACCAAAAGATTTGATTGATTTGGTTGGTGTTGGTCTGAACGGCATTACTGAAAACTCGGGGTCTCTTGTCATCGGTGCGATGACAACCCACGCGGATGTGGCCTCTAATGCCACGGTGCGTTCAAAACTGCCTGCGCTAGCTGATCTAGCTGAGGGCATTGGGGATCGCCAAGTTAGAGCTAAAGGCACAATCGGTGGTTCAATCTCTAACAATGATCCAGCTGCTGATTATCCCGCGGCTTTGGTGGCTCTCGGTGCAACCGTGAAAACCAACACGAGAGAAATACCGGCAGGCGATTTCTTCGTTGATATGTTTGAAACTGCCTTGGCAGAGGAAGAAATTGTAGTTTCCGTTTCTTTCCCAACAACTGCTCAAGCGGCCTATGCGAAGTTCCCCAACCCAGCATCACGCTATGCAATGGTGGGTGTTTTTGTAGCCAATGGCCCGGATGGTGCAAGGGTTGCTGTGACAGGCGCAGGTTCGTCTGTTTTCCGGGTTTCAGCAATGGAAAGTGCCCTAGATGGCGGTTTCTCATCTGGGTCTCTGGACGGTATTTCGGTTCCGGCAGATGACTTGAACTCAGACATTCATGCTTCACCAGAGTACAGAGCACACTTGGTGTCGGTGATGGCTATGCGTGCCGTTGATGCCTGTAGTTAACTAGTAACCAAAGAGTTGTAGGGGCGGTGCTGGACGCCGCCCTTTTCCATTTTTATGTCCCAAGCAATTCCGAACAATGTCGACGAGACGTTAAACCTACTGACGTCTCAAGGTTATGTCGCAGATCGCGGTTTAGCGACGGTTCTCTATTTGTCGCTAGCTTTGGGTCGCCCGCTATTCCTGGAAGGTGAAGCAGGGGTCGGCAAGACCGAGATTGCAAAAGTCCTTTCTTTGGCCTTAGGGCGAAGATTGGTGCGTTTGCAGTGTTATGAAGGCTTAGACATTTCATCTGCTGTTTATGAGTGGAATTTCCCTCGCCAAATGATGGAAATTCGTTTGGCGGAGGCAGCGGGAAACAAAAGCAAAGACGCTTTGTCTGACAATCTTTTCTCTGATGAATTTTTGATTAAGCGGCCATTGTTGCAGGCTTTAACGGTCGAAGAGGATGAGGAGCCACCAATTCTTTTGATCGATGAACTCGATCGGACAGATGAACCTTTTGAGGCCTTCTTGTTGGAAGTCCTCTCTGATTTTCAAATTTCAATCCCTGAGATGGGCACTATCAAGGCAGAAAAACCACCAATTGTCATAATTACGTCGAACAGAACCCGAGAAATCCATGATGCTCTGAAACGGCGATGTTTCTACCATTGGGTTGACTATCCCGACCCGGAACGAGAAATGGCCATCGTAAGAGCTAAAGCGCCAGCTGCTTCTGAAAGTTTGGCCACGGAACTTGTTTCTTTCGTGCAAGAGTTGCGAAAACAAGATCTCTATAAAAAGCCCGGTGTGGCTGAGTCATTAGATTGGGCTGATGCCTTGGTGCAATTGGACTATGTTGCTATTGATCCTCAAGCAATTCAAGACACGCTCGGTGTTGTACTTAAATATCAAGACGACATTGAAAAGATTAGAGGTTCTGAGGCTGCACTCATACTTGAGGAAGTTAGAACGGCGATCAAGGCTCAAGCCTTCGCAAACCTTCGTTAATTTGGACATGAGTCAATCAGGATCATTGGGGGGACGGCTTCCAGAGAACTTAATTCTCTTCGTCAAAACGTTACGCTCAGCCGGACTAGCGATTGGCCCAGCTCAAACTCTTGATGCTTTGAAAGCGGCGCAGACGGTTGGACTGTCTAGGCGAGATGATTTTTATTGGGCACTTCATTCTGTTTTGATCAAGAAAAGAGACCAGCACGACCTTTTTGACCAGGCATTCCATCTTTTTTGGCGCAACCCCAAACTTCTTGAACGCATGTTGAGAATGATGTTGCCGGAACTGGAGGGGGAACTTGATCCGGAAAAGCAGCGAGACAAGGCTGTTAGTCGACGTTTAGCCGAAGCCCTTCAATCAACGAACAAAAATCAAACTAAGCCACAGGAAGAAGAAGTCGAGCAGAATGCGGCCTTCACTTTTTCCGATACTGAAGTACTGCAAACGATGGACTTTGAAATGATGTCGGTTTTGGAAATCGAGGAGGCCAAGCGCATCATTCGGAACATGGAAATACCAATTGCACCAATTAAAACACGGCGGTTCGAAGACAAAGGGATTGGACAGACAATTGATTTTCGGAAAACCTTGCGCCATTCCATGCAGACAGGTGGAGACCTTGCTCAGCTAAAATACAAAAGCAAAAAAGTCCGCCAGCCTCCGTTGGTTGTCTTGTGCGATATCTCAGGTTCAATGGCTGCTTACTCACGAATGCTCCTTCATTTCTTTCACCAGTTGATGATTGAAAAAGAGCGGGTGCATGCTTTTGTCTTTGGCACCAGACTGACACATATTACGCATCAGTTGAGGCATAAAGACGTTGACGAGGCTTTAGACGCAGTCGGTGAGTCGGTTGTTGATTGGTCTGGTGGGACAAGGATCGGCGATTGCTTGGATGACTTTAACAAGAACTGGGCCAGGCGTGTGTTGGGGCAGGGGGCATTGGTGCTCTTAGTGACCGATGGCTTGGATCGGCAAGGTGGTCAGCTCGTCGGGAAAGCCACTCAACGCTTGGCGAGGTCTGCTCGAAAATTTGTGTGGTTGAACCCCTTATTGCGCTATGAAGGTTATCAACCAAAGGCAAAAGGCGCAGCCGCCATCGTCAGGTATGCAGATGAAGTTCGTTCCGTTCATTCATTGGATAGCTTGTCACAGTTGGTGGATGCGCTAAGCATTGATAGTAAACAGCAGAACCCTTTCAGATAAGGCTGAATGAAATGGAACAGGCCGTATGGCAAAAACTTTTTTCTTGGTTAGACGAAGGTCGCGGCTGTGCCGTTGCGACTGTAACGGCTAACTGGGGATCTGCGCCGCGCCAAGTTGGTGCGATCATGATTATTGATGATAAAGGCAATTTCGAAGGCTCGGTTTCTGGAGGTTGTGTGGACGGAGACGTTGTCTATGAAGCTCTGGATGCCATGAAAACTGGGACACCGAGGCTAAGGGACTACGGCATTACTAATGATCAGGCTTGGCAGGTAGGTTTGGCTTGTGGTGGGCAGTTAGAGGTTTTCATTGAAGCCTGGAATGACAGCGCTGTCTCAGAAACGATCAAAGAAGGCCAGGCCGCAAGTAAGTCTTTCGTTCTGAAGAAGTCTTTAGTGGACGGGAAGCAATCTCTTGAAAGTACAGAAAGTCTTGATCGCCTCAAGAGCCAAAAGATGGGCGAGCATTTTTACCATCTCTTCGAACCCGAACCGCGCTTGATTGTTGTTGGTGGTGTTCACATTTCTCAAGCTCTGATTCCGATGGTTCGAGAATTCAACTGGGGTGTTGAATTGATTGATCCTCGGGACTCATACGTGACCGAGGAACGGTTTCCGGCTATGTCTATTCATCGCCGCTGGCCAGATGAGGTGATATCAGAACTGAAGCCCAATCCCAAAACAGCCATTGTGGCTCTGTCACACGACGCCAAGTTGGATGATCCCGCTCTGATTGCCTCTGTTCGGTCAGAAGCTGGCTACATTGGTGCGCTGGGTAGCAAGAGAAGCCATGCAAAGCGTGTGGAGCGTTTGTCAGAAGCTGGTGTTAGCCACGACGAGATTGAGAAGATATCCGCACCAATCGGTCTTGATATCGGTGCAATGGGCCCTCAAGAAATAGCAGTGTCTATTCTAGCTGAAATCATCCGGACTTTCAGGGGGCGAGAGTGAAAAAGCTTCGCCTTGGCGTCGTGGTGTTGGCAGCTGGTTTGTCTCGGCGGATGGGTGATGAAAACAAACTCACGAAGGCCTTCAAAGACCGGCCTTTGGTGTCGCATGTCGCTGAAATGGTTTCACGTCTTGAAGCAGAAGACGTCGTGGTTGTTGTTGGTCATCAACAGGATCAAGTATCGGCAGCTCTATCTGACTTCTCACACCTACGTTGCGTTACAAACCTTGAGTTCCATACTGGGATGGCCTCGTCGCTCGAGCTAGGCGTATCCGAGCTAAACGAAGAGATCGACGCTTTTCTCGTTTGCCTCGGTGATATGCCATTGGTGACAAAGTCAGATGTAACCCAATTGCTAGACATTTTTGACGCTAAGGTGGATCCTATCGTCATTCCGACTTTCCAAGGGAAAAGAGGCAATCCAGTCTTGTGGGCAAACACCTATCGAAAGAATTTCGAAAATCTTTCTGGCGACAGAGGTGCTAAGGCCTTGTTCCGAAAGTACTCAGACAGAATTGTCGAAGTAGAAGTAGGGGGCGACGGAATCCTGAAAGATTTTGATGATCCAGAATCTTTCAAGGCTTCGGTTTAGCTAACTGCCTTGGTCGGCATCAGTTTAAGGGCGGGGGGATAAGAACCAACTTACCCATGAACTTCTTTGCGATGAAATCCTCTTGGGCTTGGCGAATTTCTGAGAGCGGATAAATTTTCGAGACGAGAGGTTTGATCTCATTTCTCTCAACGTAAGAAACCAAGTTCTCGAATACGACACGATCCTGATAGGTGCAGCCGAAGAAGGTCAAATCCTTCAAGTAAAGTGTACGAACATCTAACTCAACAAGCGGCCCTGCGATTGCACCAGCGACAGCATATTTGCCGCCCCGACGTAAAACATCTAACAGCTCTGGCCATTTGGGACCGGCAACTAGATCGATGACCACATCAACTGAGTCAGCACCCAATTCTTTGACAAGATCAGCGTTGCGATCAACAACTTCATCCGCGCCGGCTGCTTTGACGTCATCAAACTTTGCAGATGAAGACTGCGCAATCACGTAAGCACCACGTCGTTTTGCCAGTTGAATGGTTGCAGATCCAACGCCGCCAGATGCGCCGGTGACCAAAACACGTTCAGTCCCGACATTGGCGCGGTGTAACATATTTTCGGAGGTGGAGTAGGCACAGGGTAGGGAGGCGAGTTCAGCGTCACTCCAATCGCAGTCGACCGCGAAAGCTTCATCATCTGGAGCGGACATGAATTGAGCAAAACCACCGTTGCATTCAGACCCTCTCGTCCAGCAGTAGAAAGGCTTGCCGATAGTTTTGTCTTCCATCATCGTGCGAACGATTACACGCTGCCCAATGCGATTTGGCGATACACCTTCGCCGACCGCTACGATTATTCCGCAGGCATCCGCACCTTGGATGAGTGGAAACTTCAAAGCCTCGCCGGACCAACTGGCGTCGTCATCGTTGACATCATCGAGGCCTTCTGCGGCTCCAGCAGCAGTGTCATCCTTGATGGATTTCGAATACCATCCGATCCGTGTATTAATGTCAGTGTTGTTGACCCCAGCACCGGTGACATTGATCAAGACTTCACCTGGACCTGCTGTAGGAACGTCTACGTCATCTCGGTAATCCAGTTTGTCGATGCCACCATGGCCAGTAAGAAGAACGGCGGACATTTTGTTAGGAATGTTTGACATTGTTTTCAATCCAAGAGCTGTTATTGCTTTTGCAAAGAGAACAACAACAAAGCTCTGTCAATGAAAATTAAGCGCCTTGATGTCTTCCAATATGACCTGCCATTCTCCGGCGGGGTTTACCATCTTTCTGGTGGACGAACTTACACCAGTTTTGACGCGACTTTCGTAAGGCTGACAAGCGATTGTGGGTTGGAAGGGTGGGGGGAATCCACACCCTTTGGCTCAACTTATGTGGCGGCGCATGCGAAAGGTGTGAGAGCGGGAATCGAAGAAATAGCAGAGCAGGTCATTGGGCGAGACCCTCGTCATTTTGACCGTATCAATCAGTCTATGGATGAAGCGCTTGTCGGTCACCTGCATGCAAAAACGGCGATTGATGTCGCCTGCTGGGACCTCTTTGGCAAGTCGGTTGGAATGCCTGTTTGTGATTTGCTTGGGGGCAGTACGAACGAGCCCATGCGAGTGATATCTTCTATACATGGTGGAGATCCCGAAGACATGAGGCGCAGAGTGGCTGAACACCGCTCACAAGGTTTTATGGGGCATTCGATTAAAGTAGGTACCTCAGAAAGAGAAGGAGGACCATCGTTAGACGCAGCCAAAATAGCGGCCTGCTTGGCAGATCGTAAACCTGGCGAGTTTTTCTTGGTCGATGCAAACGGCGGAATGACGGTTGAGCATGCATTGCGAATGTTACGCATCCTTCCTGATGAAACGGATATTGTGCTCGAGGCACCTTGTCGAACTCTGCGCGAATGTCAGTCTTTGCAGAAGCGAACGAACGTTCCCATCATCATGGATGAGTTAGCAACAGATGACGACTCAATAGCCAGCATCATAGCGAACGATTTGGCAGATGGGATCGGCCTTAAGATTTCTAAATGTGGTGGCCTTACACGAGGACGACGACAGCGGGACATGTGTTTGGCGGCAGGACTTACGATGTCAGTACAGGATACAGTTGGCTCAGAAATTTCCTTAGCCGCAATCTTGCATTTGGGACAAACGATTCCATCGCAATACCTGGACTGTGTGTTGGATGTCCGTTCCATGGTCTCCGGGTCCGTTGCTAAAATTAACGCTCCGATCAAAGACGGTGGCTTGATGGCTCCATCAGAGCCAGGACTTGGTATTGAGCCCGATCTTGGGCTGTTGGGCGATCCAATCGCTAGTTTTGAGGTCTGAACCCTAATCGATGAAAGACATGAAGTGACCCTAGAGGAATTCAATGCTTACTGTCGCTCCCTCAAATCGACAACTTATGTTGTTCAATGGGGCGGTGCCTCTGTTTGGAAAGTCGGTGGTAAGGTTTTCGCGCTTTGCGGTGTTTGGGGTGAGGATGGTCATCACAAAGTTGTCTTTAAGGCCAGCGATCTTGCTTATGAAATACTCAAAGAAGAGCCTGGGATTGTCAGCGCGCCTTACCTTGGGCGCTATAAATGGATACAGGTCCAAGACCCAGATGCCATGAGTGATGAAGACGTACGCGCCTATATTCAAACGGCTTATGAAATTGTTGCTCGAAAGCTAACCAAGGCTAAGCGGCGAGAAATTGGACTTGGCGAGCCAATTCAACGGGAAATAAACAGCTAATTTTCTTGATCACGGTAAGTGAGATTCGAAATCAGCCAGTTGGTTTCGCGCCGTATTGGTCTGTTTCCGACTGAATCTATCCTTCCATTGCGTCCAATCTCAGTTTGAATTTTGAATTGAGACTGATTTCCTAGTTTGCAAAACTAGTTTCACTTTAGTCGAGGCAGTTTGGATTCTCTCAGTTTGTCTAAGCCGCAAGGGTCGCTAGTCTTCCTGGTTGTTTGTTACCAGGAGAGCCCAATGACTTTACCTATTCTGCCACTCGAAAGAGAAAGTTTTGTCCAACAACCCAGTTTTTTGGATGACAGTTGGTTAGACAACGCGCTTGAACAGTTAGAAGAACGCTTTCTCAACAGAGGTATTGTTCTTCAGAAAACTTCAGACCCTGATGTATTACTGGAGGCTGCCACATATTTCCCTGGGAAAGTTGTTACACCCTACTTCGACGGCGTTCATCTCCCTTTTGATGAAGAAAATGCTTTTGCCGTCATTGCAAGGGGCTTTGATAACAAGCCACTAGTAATAAATGCTGCAAGACTCGAAGACACCACATTTCACAGTTTGGCAGACGTACTCCCTAATACGCTTAAAACATTCGCTGAGGCAAACTCAGTCACTTGCGAAATTGGGTGAGAACGCCGGTGCAATAATCCACCACTGAAGCGGCGGAATATTTCTGCTGTGGCCGGAGTAAAAGTCCGCCAGTGTTAAGCTCTCTGTTTTGTCAGAGGGCGAGGATGACGTCAGTG
>CAJQQJ010000383.1 GCA_905480445.1 uncultured Alphaproteobacteria bacterium
ACGCCAACTCTCAAACCATCAAAGTTCTATCGGAAGAGATGGCGAAAGAAACAGAAGCAGCAGGTAACGCAGAGGGAAAACTGATAAAGCTGGCTATAGGCTATCAGGCCTTTGCGCGCGCTCATTCCAATCTTTGGCTCTCACTTTTTGAACATGCGATGATTACACAAGCGGACCCACCTGCTTGGCATCTAGAGCAGCATGTAGCGATTTTCAATCACATCGCAGAACCTCTTGCTGACCTCTTTCCAGATTTAGAAGAACGCGAAGTTCTATTGCGTGCTCGTACCCTGTTTTCAGCCGTCCACGGTGTCGTGTCGATGTCACTGCAAGAGAGGTTCGTTGCGGTGCCACTTAATGAACTGGAACGCCAGCTTGAACTGTTAATCAAAGCCACGCTTGTTGGAATGCAAGCCGAATAGAATTCAAAAGTCTTTTTTACTTGAGGGGCTACCCAACCCGATAATTCCTGCTAGTCTCCTCTGGAATAATCCCAGAGGTTTACATGACAAAAATTTCAATACAGTTCACTCTTTTTTCAGCCTTCTATTCACCATTGATTTCTACTATCTCAGGTGGGTTCTTAAAGGAGGAAGGCCTTGAGCCAGAGTGGTCTGTTGCCAAGCCTGGAGTTTCCGCTTTGTCTGCGCTCAAAGATGGATCCGCACATTTGGTGCAGTCTGCGCTCAGTCAAGGTTTTGGTGGTTCATCCAATCAGGACAACGACGGCATCAAACATTTCGCCCAAGTCAATGAGATGGATGGTTTCTTCATCACGGGCAGAGAAGCTGATCCAGACTTTTCCTGGGACAAACTAGAAGGCTCCGGCGTCGTGCTTTTTGGCGGTGGTCAACCGTTGGTCATGTTTAAGTACGCTTGCCACAAAGCTGGGATAGATTTCTCCAAGATTAACGCAATCCACCCTGGTAACGCGGCGGACATCGACAAAGCGTTCCGCGACGGGCAGGGTGCCTATGTACAACAACAGGGGCCATTCCCGCAGAAGCTAGAAGTCGACGGTGTTGGCTCAATCGTGACGGCGGTAGGGCCCATGGTTGGTCCTTGCGGTTTCTCTTCATTGGCTGCGACCGAAGAATGGTTAGCCAGCGATATGGCAAAGGCCTTTGCAAGAGCCTACACTAAAACCCGTGCCTACATGAATGAAACGCCAGCCGCTGAAATAGCAGCGGCGGAGAAATCATACTTTCCGAAGATCGAGCTTGCCGCCCTTACTAACTGTATAGAAGCTTACCAGAAGCTCGGCTGTTGGACGCCTCACATAGAAATCACGAGAGAAGCTTTTGAAGCAACGCTCGACATCTACGAGTATGCGGGTGGCCTCCAGAATCGCTTTGCTTACGACGAAGTTTGCGCCCAACCTCCTGCATTAAGTTAAAGCATCTATGACGAAGACTAAGACCAAGAAGCCCAAAAACATACTCTGGATTATGGCTGACCAGCTTAGGTGGGACTATCTCTCCTGTTATGGACATCCGCATCTACATACACCGAACATTGACAAGCTTGCTGAGAAGGGGGTGCGTTTCAATCGTGCCTATGTAAACTCGCCAGTTTGCGGTGCTGCTCGCATGTCTTACTACACGGGCCGCTATTGTCGAAGCCACGGAGCCACTTGGAACTTTTTCCCGCTGCGTATCGGTGAAAAAGGCTTAGGGGATTACATGAAACCTCTCGGTGTTAGAACTGTCTTAGTTGGCAAAACGCATATGATGGCCGATACAGAAGGGATGGAATGGCTGGGGATTGATCCTGCCTCCGACGTAGGTGTCAATCACTCCCAGGTTGGTTTCGAACCCTTTGTACGTGATGACGGCATCCATCCGACGTCCAAAGGCAGCGATAGCGATTATGACCAATATTTACGCAGCCACGGATTTGACAGCACGAACCCTTGGGCAGACTGGGCGAACTCCGCCGAAGATGAAGACGGAGAACTTCTTTCTGGTTGGTTAATCAAGAACAACACGGCACCTGCACGCGTGCCTGAAGAGCATTCTGAAACGGCTTTCATGACTAACCAGGCGATGGAATTCATGGAAGGCGCTGATCCAGACAAACCCTGGATTTGTCATCTGTCTTACATCAAGCCACACTGGCCTTATATTGTGCCCGCACCTTATCACGACATGTACCCATCTGAGACTTGGTTGCCTGTAAACCGATCAAAAGATGAAAAAGTCAACGCACAACCGGTCTTTGATGCCTACATGAAAAGCCGTATCTGTCGAACCTTTTCGCGGGATGAAGTTAGAGACTCGATGATCGGTGCTTACATGGGTTTGATCAAACAAATCGATGATCATTTGGGCAGGCTTTTTGCCTTTATGGAGGAACGTGGTCTGGCGGAAGACACCATGATCGTCATGTCCTCGGATCACGGTGACTATTTGGGCGATCACTGGCTGGGTGAGAAGGACCTGTTCCATGAGTGCTCTGTTAAGGTGCCATTGATCATTTATGATCCTTCGTCAGAAGCTGACGCGACCCGTGGTACTGTCAGCGACGCCCTAGTTGAGGGCATCGACCTGATTCCGACCTTTCTTGACTATTATGGTGGAAAACAGCAGCCTCATGTACTTGAGGGCAAATCCTTAGCGCCGATCCTGGCTGGGAAGGTTGAACATCTCCGAGACTATGCGATTTCAGAATATGACTACGTGATACGCGAAGCTCGTGTGATCCTTGATGTGTCTGTAGAAGACGCCCGGTTGGTGATGTGTACCGATAGCAGGTGGAAATATATTCATGCGGCAGGGTTCCGTCCAATGCTGTTTGATCTCGTGAATGATCCTAAGGAATTAAAAGACTTAGGTGACAGCCAAGAGGCAGAGTTGGTCGCTATCCGCCAAATGATGTTTGAAAGAATTTCAGACTGGTCGCTTCAGCATCACAATCGCACAACGATGACGGATGACAAGTTAGAGGCTATGGCCGATTGGGACCCTGCGGGCGTGTGTATCGGTGTTTACGATGAAGAAGGCTATGAGGAAACTTGGGGACACCCCTATAGCGAGCGGCCATAGATCAACGAAAAATTCTATCTTTCCTTCTGATCAAACCATTCCTTTATTCGACCCGAAATTGCTTTCCAAATAGCCGGAGCACCTTTGCGAACCTTAACACCAACACGAGCCTCAAGCTTGTCTAATGTTACATCGTAATCGCCCCAAGTACCGCCGTTCGTTTCCAAGTTGGCTAAAACTGGCTGGACACGGTCGATTGACTTGGCAAAAATTGCATCGTTTGTTTCGGCGGCTTCAAATTCTTCCCAAAGACTTTTGATTTCTTGTTTTTGATCAGCAGGCAGGAGGCCGAAGATCCTTTCCGCTGCTGCTTTCTCAGCCTCGATTTGTTCGGCAGAGACGCCGTCTCCATGTAAAGGGTGATCACCGGCATCAATCTCTACCAGATCATGGATCAGCAACATTTTGATTACACGATCAACTTTCACTGGGCGCACGGCGTGTTCAGACAAAATCATGGCATAGAGTGCCAAGTGCCAGCTATGTTCGCCAGAGTTCTCCCTGCGCGATCCATCACAGATTGGGCTGGCTCTCAGGACAGTTTTTAACTTGTCGGCTTCGGTTAGAAAGGCCAGCTGGCTGTTAATGCGCAAAGGGTCTGATGAGGCGTTCATTTGATTTGGTTCTCACGGGGCTTGCAAGGAAGTGCAATTTCACTAAGCTCTCTATCATGAAAGCACCTGAATTCAACATCGATCCGCAATCCTTTTGGCAAGATCCTTATCCTGCACTCAAAGAAATGCGCGCTGAATCACCGATTTGTTTTGTACCTCAGCTCAATGCGACCCTACTGACTAAGCGTGATGACATTGCGACTTGTGAGAAGATTGTAGACGTCTTCTCCTCAGACCAGCCAGGCGGTCTTATGACGGTTCTGATGGGCGAGAACATGATGCGCAAGGATGGCGAGCCTCATTTGTTGGAGAAGAAGCAAGCCTTGCCATCGCTGTCACCGAAGACAGTTAGGCAGGTCTGGACTGAGATGTTCCGCAGTGACGCAAAATCGGTTCTGGATGAACTGGAGACACGTCAGAATTTTGATCTAGTGAAAGACTATGCCATGCCGGTTTCTGGTCATGCGTTGCGTCGGATAACTGGTTTGACGAATATCACGCCACAGGACATGGATCGCGCTTCTCAAGGAATGATCGATGGTGTTTCCAACTACGCAGGCGATTCAGAAGTCGAACGTCACTGCAAAACAATGACCGCAATGCTGGACCAAGCCATTGACGAACGCCTACCAGAGGTCGAGCAGGAACCAGATATGTCAATGCTGTCAGTCCTAACCAGGTCTGGTCAGGTTATGGACTCGGTCAGGGCCAACATAAAACTAGCAATTTCTGGTGGACAGAATGAACCACGAGACGCCATTGCTGGTGCTGTTTGGGCTCTGCTCAATCATCTCGAACAACGTCAGCTGGTCGAGAGTGGTCAGGTGAAATGGTTGTCAGTGTTTGAGGAATACGCCCGCTGGATCTCGCCAATTGGTATGTCTCCGCGACGGATCGCAAAAGCCTTTGAGTGGAACGGTGTGGATTTCGAACCAGAAAGCCGTGCTTTCCTCATGTTCTCCTCTGCCAATCGCGATGAGTACGTTTTTGTAGAACCTGAAAAGTTCGACGTTTCACGCAACACGGCCAAAGCTTTGTCCTTTGGGGCGGGACCTCATTTTTGTGCTGGTGCAGCTGCTTCCAGAGCTCTGATTGCAGATGTGGCTTTGCCAATGCTGTTTGAACGCTTTCCAAACCTCCGCCTGGATGGGGATGTTTCTTTTGGTGGCTGGGCTTTTCGTGGGCCGATTGAAATGCCGGTCACAAAATAAAAGGACCACCAATGAACCGCGTTACAATCGGATTGATCTGGGGATTGGCGTTTGTCTTGATGGACGCGCTTCAGTATGTTTACTTTGGCGGTTTGTTCCAAGATCTAAGCTCTTACCTGTTTGGACTTTTAGTTTTTGGTACCTCCACGGTTGTGTTCATCTTGTGGACTTGGTTCAAAGCACCAGAGCAAATTCAAGCGGCCTGGAACAACCCAGGCTCATTGATCGGCACTAATCTGTTTGCCGCACTTGGGATTACAGCCTTTTTAACCTCTGTCCAAATGATCGAACCGGCAGTTGCCTACACTGTTGGGGCAGGGGTTATGCCTCTTACAGCTTGGGTCATTTACAAACTTGGCCTGCCGGAAGGAGAGCCAATCCGAAATCGGTTTGAAGGTCTGGGCAATTTGCTGATCTTTGTTGGTATTGCGTTCTTAACGCTCATCACAATAGCGGGCTATTCAGGGTTTGTGAGGGGAGAATTGTGGTCAGCTGTAATTGGCACCGGCCTCGCGATTGCAGATGGTATTTTCTTCACCATCATGTTGATCTATTGCCAGCGAATGGACCGAGTAGGCGTCGGTGCTGCTGCAGTTTTTGGATTAAGAATGCCGCTCTACATTTTGATAGCCGGCGGAGCCGTCATCGTCGGGATCGAGGAGACCACGCGCGAATTGGGTGCAGGATCATTGTTGATAATCTTGGCCCTAGGTTTAGCCGTAACAGTGCCGCCTCTTTACGCCCTTCAAAAGGCTGTAACAGCTGTTTCGACAATGACGATTTCTATACTAACCGCTCTTGGCCCTTTTGTTGTGTTCCTGTTGCAAGTGTTTGAGGGCAGAGTGGACTACTCGATCATCACACTGACGGGGCTGTTTATCTATTTCGCTGGAGCAACTCTGGCAGCTTTCGGGGCC